>CABVEG010000016.1 GCA_902497185.1 uncultured Eubacteriales bacterium
TTTTTATCAACCACACCAGTTGACAAAGAACCAATATCGAAGGTAATTTTTATATTTATTACTTTCTCATATCTCTGTTAATATCAAAGATGTTAAAATCGTCAGGCTCAAGCTTCTTGCTCATTACCTCAACCATTGCAGCAAAGGTATCCATGGCAGTAATAAGAGTAACATCACTTTCAACAGCAGTTCTTCTGATTTTAAAGCCGTCAGAATGTGTGTCATTAGCCTTCTTAGGAATATCAACAGCCAAGTCAACAACACCACTTCTTATTGTGTCGATAATATTAGGAACACCTTCACTTATCTTCTTAACAACCTTGCACTTAATACCATTGTCATTTAATGCCTTTGCAGTACCCTTAGTTGCAAGGAAGTTACAGCCAAGCTCAACACACTTCTTAGCAATCTTTATAAATTCCTCGTGATCCTTGCTTGAAATAGTAGCAAGAATAGTACTGCCTGCCGTAGGCACAGTCATACCTGCCGCAATAAAGCCCTTATAAAGTGCATTTTCAAGATTCTTGCCTACACCAAGAACTTCGCCGGTTGATCTCATTTCAGGTCCTAAGCTAACCTCAACCTGTGGAAGCTTTTCAGTTGAGAATACAGGCACCTTAACAGCAACAACATCAGGCTCAGAACCAATACCTGTCTGATAACCCATATCAGCGAGCTTTTCACCAAGCATAACTCTTGTTGCAACATCAATAACAGGCACACCTGTTACCTTTGTAATATAAGGAACAGTTCTTGAAGAACGTGGATTTACCTCAATAATGTTAAGCTCACCCTTGAATTCAATAAACTGAATATTAACCATACCAATTACATTAAGGGCAATAGATAGCTTCTTAGTAACATCTAAAATCTGTTCCTTAATGTTGTCGGAAATATGCTGTGGCGGATAAATTGAAATACTGTCACCTGAGTGAACACCTGCTCTTTCAAGATGCTCCATAATACCCGGGATAAATACATCCTTACCATCACAAATAGCGTCTACCTCAATTTCTCTGCCGCTTAAATATCTGTCAATAAGAACAGGATTCTTACTATCTCTTTCAAACGCCTCTGTAAGGTAAAGAGTAAGCTCATCCTCATTATGAGTAATTTCCATACCCTGACCACCTAATACATAGCTAGGTCTAACAAGTACAGGATAGCCGAGAGCTTCAGCAGTTTCAATACCTTCCTTAAGATTAAATACACCCTTGCCCTTAGGTCTTGCTATACCAAGTTTTTCAAGTACAGCATCAAATTTTTCTCTATCCTCAGCCTCATCAATATGCTTTGGAAGTGTACCTAAAATAGGAATGTTCATTTCATCAAAGAAGTTAGCAAGTTTAATAGCTGTCTGACCACCGAACTGAAGAATAACACCATCAGGTTTTTCAGTTTCAACTACATTCAACACATCCTCTTCTGTAAGAGGCTCAAAGTAAAGTTTGTCAGCAGTATCAAAGTCAGTTGATACTGTTTCAGGGTTATTATTTACAATAATTGTTTCAATACCTGCCTTCTTTAAAGCCATAATTGAATGAACTGAACAGTAGTCAAACTCAATACCCTGACCAATTCTGATAGGACCTGAACCAATAACCATTACTTTCTTCTTATCACTTACTACAACCTCTGTTTCACTGTCGTAGCTTGAATAGTAATAAGGAGTAACAGCCTCAAACTCGCCTGCACAGGTATCAACCATCTTAAACACAGGCATAATATCCCATTTCTTTCTTAAATCATAGATATTAGGAGGAATACAGCCTACAAACTTACTTATAGCCTTGTCAGAGAAGCCCTTTTCCTTAAAGTATCTTAAATTCTCTTCTGTAAAATCATCTAACTTCATTGTTTTAAGAGTTTCTTCCATTTCAACAATTTTAGCAATCTTAGCAATGAAGAACAAATCCATACCTGTAATCTGACAAACCTTCTCAACCTTATAGCCACGTCTTAGCATTTCTGCAAGATAGAATAATCTTTCGTCATCAGGCTTAACAACTCTCTTTTTTAAATCATCAAGACTTAAACCCTTTGCGCTCTTTCTCTCAAGTCCGTACTGACCAATTTCAAGAGAACGTACACCCTTTAATAAAGCAGCCTCAAAGCTCTTGCCGATTGACATAATTTCGCCTGTAGCCATCATCTTAGTACCAAGAGTTCTCTTGGCGCCAAAGAACTTATCAAATGGCCATCTTGGGAACTTTAATACAACGTAGTCAATAGTTGGTTCAAAGCAGGCAAATGTCTTGCCTGTTACAGCATTCTTAATTTCATCAAGATTATAGCCTAAAGCAATCTTAGCTGCAACCTTTGCAATAGGGTAGCCTGTTGCCTTAGATGCAAGAGCAGATGAACGTGAAACTCTAGGGTTTATCTCAATTACAGCATAGTTATAGCTGTTAGGGTCTAATGCAAACTGTACATTACATCCACCTTTAATTTCAATGGAATTGATAATGTTAATAGCAGCACTTCTTAACATCTGATATTCTCTATCTGATAAAGTCTGTGCAGGTGCAACTACAATACTATCCCCTGTATGTACACCAACAGGGTCAACATTTTCCATACTACATACAGTAATACAGTTACCTGCACCATCTCTCATTACCTCAAACTCGATTTCCTTCCAGCCTGCAATACTCTTTTCAATAAGAACCTGACCAACTCTTGAAAGGTGTAAGCCCTGAGTACAAATTTCTCTTAACTCAAGCTCATTTGCAGCAATACCACCACCTGTACCACCAAGGGTGTATGCAGGTCTTACTATAACAGGATAGCCTATTCTGTTTGCAAAATCAACGGCAGACTCAACATCCGTTACAATATCACTTTCAACAATAGGCTGATTGGTTCTTTCCATTAACTGCTTAAAGCTATCTCTGTCCTCACCCTCCTTAATGGAGTCAATAGAAGTACCGATAACTCTAACATTGTACTTATCAAGAATACCTGCATCATATAATTCACAGCTTAAATTAAGACCTGTCTGACCTCCCATACCTGCAATAATACTGTCAGGTCTTTCCTTAGCAATAACCTTTTCAATAAAATCTATAGTAAGAGGCTCAATATAAGTGTAGTGAGCCATACCAAGGTCAGTCATAATAGTAGCAGGGTTAGAGTTTACAAGAACAACCTCAATGCCCTCCTCTTTAATAGACTCACAAGCCTGAGTACCTGAGTAATCAAACTCAGCTGCCTGACCGATTACAATAGGTCCTGAACCAATAACTAAAACCTTCTTTATTGAATTGTCCTTAGGCATGAGTCTTCACCTCCTCAATAGTCTTTAAAAATCTGTCAAATAATTCCTGTGTATCAAGAGGACCCGGACTTGCCTCAGGATGGAACTGAACTGAATAAACAGGCTTTGTCTTATGTCTTATACCCTCAATGCTTCCGTCATTTACATTAATAAATGTAGGCTCAACATCTTCTGTAAGGTCACATACAACGTAGTTGTGATTCTGGCTTGTAATATAAACCTTACCTGTTTTCAGATCCTTAACAGGATGATTTCCTCCGTGATGTCCAAACTTTAATTTCTTTGTATTACAGCCAAGGGCAAGGCTTATAAGCTGGTTTCCAAGGCAAATACCAAGAACCGGAATATTTGAATCAATAAGTTTTTTAACTGTTTCAACAATTTCCGGAATATCCTTTGGGTCTCCCGGGCCGTTGCCTAAGAAAACAGCATCAGGCTTAACAGCAAGCATTTCCTCTGCTGATGTAAATGCAGGGAATACACTTAACTTACAGCCTCTCTTAGCCAAATCCCTGATTATACCCTGCTTAATACCACAGTCAAGTACAGCAAGATGAGTACTTGGACCGCTTATAGTATAAGGTTTATCAATAGTAACCTCCTTAACAGCATAAGCATTAGTATAAGTATCAAACTTCTGTTTAATCTGACTAGAAGTAAGGTCATCTACTCTTGTAGTTATAATACCTCTCATAGTACCATTATCTCTTAAAACTCTTGTAAGTGCTCTTGTATCAATGCCCTCAAGACCCATAATCTTGTTCTGATATAAAAAGTCCTCAAGGTCCATTTCACATCTCCAGTTGTTAGGAACGTCACACTTTTCTCTTACAATAAAGCCCTTTAAGAAAGGCTTTCTGCTTTCCATATCCTCAAGGTTAATACCATAGTTGCCTATAAGGGGATAAGTCATTGTTACAATCTGACCTGCAAAAGAAGGGTCAGTCAGGGTTTCCTGATAGCCTGTCATACCTGTTGTAAATACAACCTCGCCTACAGTTTCCTTGATATAACCAAATGCATTACCCTTAAATTTAACGCCATTTTCAAGTATTAACTCAGCTTTAATGGTTTTTTTCATGGTTAAATACATCTCCTTAAATCATTTTTCATATCTATACAAGCCTGTCTTGCAGCCTGAGCAAAGTTTCTCTCATCTGCATAGCAGGACTTATACTCATCCTTCATATGTGCAGCAATAATACCTCTTGAAGAATTTACAATAGCACCTAAGCCCTCTTCATTAAAGCATACTGCAAGGTCCTCTGCCTTACCTCCCTGAGCACCATAGCCCGGAACAAGGAAGAATGTATGAGGCATAACCTCTCTTAATCTCTTTGCCTGTTCAGGGTGAGTAGCACCGACTACAGCACCTACAGAGCTAAAGCCATACTGTCCTATTGTGCTTTCGCCCCACTTTTCAATAAGAGCACCAACCTTTTCATATATAGGGGTACCATCAACCAATAAATCCTGAATTTCACCGCTGTTAGGGTTAGAAGTCTTAGCAAGTACAAATAAGCCCTTTTCATAAGCCTCACAATCCTTTAAGAAAGGAGTGATTGAGTCAGAACCTAAGTATGGGTTAAGAGTGATAAAGTCCTGAGCAAAGCTGTCATAAACATTACCGTTAATATCCACCTTGCCAATATGTCCGTCAGAATATGCCTCAGCAGTTGAAGCAATATCACTTCTCTTAATATCACCTATAACAATAAGCCCCTTGCTCTTTGCATACTTACAGGTTTTATCATAAGCCTTTAAGCCTTCAATACCGTATCTCTCATACATAGCAATCTGTGGCTTTACAGCAGGCACAATGTCAAAAACTGCATCAATAATACACTTATTAAACTTATACATTGACTTAGCAACAGCCTTTGGAGTATTGCCGTATTTTGTAAAATATTTTTCCGTAATAAAATTTGGAATATAGTTAAGTCGTGGATCAAGACCTACAACTGTAGGGTTGCCTGTAGCCTTAATTCTTTCAATAAGCTTATCAATAATCATTTTCTGTCCTCCTACTTAGTTAATTTACCATTATCTACAACAACCTCTCCTCCACAGATAGTGTAAAGGATTTTACCCTTAACCTCTCTACCGCCGAAAGGAGTGTTTTTAGCCTTAGAAACCATTGTGTTTACATCAATGGTATATTTGTTTTCTATATCTGCAATAGCTATATCGGCAACAGCACCTACGCTTAACTGACCCTTGTCTGAGCCTAAAACTCCGGCAGGATTTGCTGTCATTTTAGCAACCATATCACTAAATGATATTAAGCCGCTTTCAACAAGCTCCGTATAAGAAAGAGCAAAGCTTGTTTCAAGACCTATTATGCCATTTGCTGCCTTTTCAAACTCACAATTTTTATCATCAATATGATGTGGTGCATGATCGGTAGCTATAACCTCAATTACATTATCCTTAATAGCCTGTCTTATTATTTCCAAGTCCTTACGGCTTCTTAAAGGAGGATTCATTTTAAAATTAGAATCATAATCTGTAATATCCTCATCACAAAGTGTAAAATGGTGAGGCGCAACCTCTGCTGTTACGGGAAGTCCCATAGCCTTTGCATTTTTAACCTGTTCAACACTGCCCTCTGTACTGATGTGGCATATATGGAGCTTTGCACCAGTTGCCTTAGCAAGTATAATATCTCTTGATACTATGATTTCCTCTGAATCATCACCTATACCTTTTAATCCAAGTATTGATGCTCTGTCACCTGCATTCATTGAGCCCTTTGCAAGTCTTATTTCCTCACAATGGTCAAATATAGGAAGATTGAACATCTTTGAATATCTCATTGCATTTTTCATCAAAGCAGGATCAGCAACTGATTTGCCATCCTCTGAAAGAGCACAGGCGCCTGCTGCTGCCATCTGACCAATGTCTGCAAGCTCCTCACTTTTTTGTCCCTTTGTAATAGCACCTATAGGAAGTACATTAATTACTGCATTTCTCTTAGGATTTAAGGCATATTCGATCATTATTGCATTGTCAGTTACAGGGTTTGTATTAGGCATAGTACAAACAGTTGTAAAGCCGCCCATTGCCGCTGCTCTTGAGCCTGTTGCAATAGTTTCTTTTTTCTCAAAACCGGGCTCTCTAAAATGAACATGAAGATCAATAAGCCCCGGCATAACCACAAGACCTGCTGCATCAATCACCTTATCGGCACTGTCATTTATATTATCATCAATTTTGGCAACCTTACCGTCAACTACAAGTATATCTTTAACTGAATCCACATTATTTTTAGGGTCAACCAATCTGCCTTTTTTAATTAAAATACTGCTCATAAATACCCTCCCTTACTTTCTGTTAGCCTCTGTTAAAAGTTTCAATACAGCCATTCTTACGGCAACACCATTCTTAACCTGAACATTAATAACGGAATGCTTACCATCAATAACCTCTGTACTAAGTTCAACACCTCTGTTTACGGGACCCGGATGCATAACAAGCACATCCTTTTTAGCATACTTTAATATTTCATCATTCACACCAAAAAGATTTGAGTATTCTCTAAGGTTAGGGAAAGGCATATTTTTCTGTCTTTCAAACTGTATTCTAAGACCCATAACAACATCAGCATCCTTAATTGCTGAAGGTATATCCGTACTCACCTGAACACCCAAGCTCCTCATAGAATTGCTTACTAGTGTGGAAGGTCCTGCAAGAGTAACCTTTGCGCCAAGTTTAGTTAAACCAAAAGCATTGCTTCTTGCAACTCTTGAGTGAGATATATCGCCTAATATAACAACCTTTAAGCCCTCAAAGCCGCCCTTTCTTTCCATAATTGTATAGAGGTCAAGAAGTGCCTGTGTAGGATGCTCATTAGAGCCGTCACCTGCATTTATAACACTAGCTTTAACATTCTTGGCAAGAATATGTGCAGCACCTGTCATTTGGTGTCTTATAATCATTACATTAGTACCCATCTGGTCAAGAGTAACACCTGTGTCAATAAGGCTTTCACCCTTTGAAACACTGCTTGTAGCAACACCTAAGTCCTTAACGATAGCTCCCTGATACTCACCTGCCAGCATAAATGACATTTTTGTTCTGGTACTGTTTTCATAAAAAAGAGTAACAATACTGCTTTTTGAAAGTATATCCGTTCTTAAATCAGGATTGTCGATTTTTTCTTTCATTTCCTTAGCAGTATTAAGTATAGTCATAATTTCATCAGCGCTTAAATCTCTTAAGCCTAACAAATCTTTTCTGTTATACATAGGCTTACCTCCTTTTAAAAATCTGTTTGCGAAAAAAAAGCAATAAAGGAATTAAAATAAAACCCTTATTGCTTAATAAACCCGAAAAAGGAAATAAAACGAGAAGGAATATGAAACAAGCAGTTATAAGTTGTAATTTGCTTAGGCTTACACATAATTCCTTTCTCCTTCCTTTATTTATATCCTTAAAATTTTATCATTTCTTATGCTCTTTGTCAACAATAATTTTATTTTTTTTGACAAAGTTCATACCAAATACAAAATTTCGCCTTTGTATATAGTATAATATATTTTATCCCAAAACTCAATTTAATTTTTAAAAAAATTTAAAAATTTTGTAATGTAAATGAAATGTAAAAATTAATGAATAACCCCTTGAAAAACAGCAGACAATATTGTATAATCATTTTGCAGGGAGAAATAAAAAAGTTTAATTAATTTGTTTTTCTCGGCATAATGATTTTATATATATTAATTGTCTGAAATGTCCGCGACCTTTTATTTTTGAACCTACATTTTTTGAACGGGAATCCTACATTGTTCAGTTTATGTCAGGCCGCAAGCTAATTCCCTTCGGGCAGCGGAAGGCAGATAACTGATCTGCGGACACCCACCTAGCTTGGCTAGGTGTCAAAAAACTGGGGACGGCATTTTGGATAATTTTACAAAAGATGGGACTGTCATATGACAGTCCCTATTTTTTATACCTTACAGCATATTTATGATTTCTTTTAATTTATTATTTGCTTCAATATCATTTTCCGGTTTCACAGTTGAAGTATGCAAACACCTTACATATCCCTCAACCTTTACATTTAACCCTCCAAGCATTATCCTTATTGTCTTTTCGGCATCAGCAGAATTTACAACTGAATCACCTCCGCCTACAACAATTACATAGCCCTTTTTAGCTTTCAGCTTTTTATTGCTGTTAAAAAAAAGCTGTGTCCTTGACATAAGGGACATAAGCATACCTGTAGGCTGATTAAAATAAAGGGGCGTTGCCACAATAACATTATCATAATTATCAATGTTATTAAAAAGCTCCGTTACCCTGTCATTATAAATGCATTTTCCATCTATGCACTTTCTGCAATCAATACAGGGTGAAAAACCGATAAAATAGGCATTTATAATGTCACATTGTTTTTTTTCTCTTATTTTATTTATAAAATACATTGTATCTCCATTTTTTCGTGGAGAGCCGTTTATAATTAAAGTTTTCATTTATATTTTATCCTATATATTTTTCATAGCTAAATAAAACCAATGTTAAAAGGAAATTTACCATAACAAATAATCCATCATCAATAGAGCCTATACCCTCCCATAAAATCGGGAGAGGTATAGGCAACTTTAGTCCCTTATCTAATGACACTGTCAACTTATCTGACTGTGGGATTTGATGTCTGCAATAAATTTATTCCTCAGCCAAATTACCTGTATAAAGCTGGTAATATCTGCCCTTTTTATCAATAAGGTCATCATGACTTCCTCTTTCTATAATTCTGCCGTTTTCAAGCACCATTATACAGTCTGAATTACGTACAGTAGAAAGCCTATGAGCAATAACAAAGGTTGTTCTGCCCTTCATAAGTCTGTCCATTCCTCGCTGAACAAGAGTTTCTGTTCTGGTATCAATGGAGCTTGTAGCCTCGTCTAAAATAAGTACCGGAGGGTCAGCAACAGCAGCTCTTGCAATAGCTAAAAGCTGTCTTTGTCCCTGACTTAAATTAGCTCCGTCACCTGTAATCATGGTATTATATCCTTCAGGCAGTCTTACTATAAAGCTATGGGCATTTGCAAGTCTTGCTGCCTCCTTACACTCTGCATCAGTGGCATCAAGTCTGCCAAATCTTATATTTTCAAGCACTGTTCCTGTAAACAGGTGAGTATCCTGAAGTACAATTCCCAAGGAACGTCTTAAATCAGCCTTTTTAATATGATTTATATTGATACCGTCATACCTGATTTTGCCGTCCTGTATATCATAAAATCTGTTAATAAGATTTGTTATTGTGGTCTTTCCTGCACCTGTACTTCCTACAAAGGCTATCTTCTGTCCTGGCTCGGCAAAAAGTTTAATATTATGAAGAACAATTTTATTTTCATCATATCCAAAATCAACATCATCAAATACAACTCCGCCTTCAAGTTTTATAAGCTCAAAGCTGCCATCATCAGCAGACTTTTTCCATGCCCAAACACCTGTTCTTTTATCACTTTCCGTAAGAGTGCCGTCACTGTTTTCAGTTACATTTACAAGTATATTTCTGCCATCATCAATTTCAGGCTCTTCATCAAGAAGATTAAATATTCTTTCTGCACCTGCCATAGCCATTACAACACTGTTAAGCTGCTGACTCACCTGTATTATAGGCTGATTAAAGCTCTTGTTTAATGTAAGAAATGCAACCAAAGTACCCAATGTAATGCCCGTAAATCCGCCAAGAGCAAGAATTGCACCAATAATTGCACACAAAACATAGCTTATATTTCCTATATTAGCATTAATAGGCATAAGTATATTTGCAAATTTATTAGCATTATAAGCACTTTCTCTTAAATCATCATTAAGTTTTTTAAAATTCTCTATACTCTTTTCCTCATGGCAAAATACCTTTACAACCTTTTGACCACTTATCATTTCTTCAATATAGCCGTTTACCCTACCTAAATCTTTCTGCTGTTTTCCGAAATACTTGCTGGATTTACCGCCTATTTTTCCTGATACCTTAAGCATTATTATTACCATCAAGACAGTAACAACAGTAAGAGGAATATCAAGCACAATCATACTTATAAAAACACTGACAGCAGATACAGCAGAATTTAAAAGCTGAGGTATACTTTGGCTTATAAGCTGTCTTAATGTATCTACATCATTAGTATATACTGACATTATATCACCATGGGCATGGGTATCAAAATACTTAATGGGAAGTGATTCCATCTTATTAAATATATCAACTCTCAAATTTCTTAAAGTACCCTGAGATATATACACCATAATTTTCTGATATATTAAATTACAAAATATACCCACAATATATATAAGGGCAACATTGAGCAATGCTCTTCCTAAAGGAGAAAATTCAGGATTAGCAGCCTTTGTCATAGGTATAATATAGTCATCAATAAGACTTTGCATAAATACAGTACCATTTACTGTGGCAAATGCCGAGCCAATTATGCCAATAATTACTATAATAAGTTGAAACCAGTATTTTTTCAAAATTATTCCAAAAATTCTGCCCATAATTTTACCCGGATTTTTTACCTTTTCCTTTGGAGCCATATTCCTATTTCTCATACCAGGCATATTACTCATCCCCCTTTCTGTCAAAATCTCCGCCGCTGTTTATTTGAGATTCATAAACCTCTCTGTAAATATCATTATTTTCTATTAATTCATCATGAGTACCTATGCCGTTTATTCTGCCCTCATCAAGTACTACTATTCTGTCGGAATCCTGTATGCTGCTTATTCTTTGAGCTATAATAAGTTTTGTAACATCAGGTATCTTTGTTGCAAAGGCTTCCCTTATTTTTGCATCAGTAGCAGTATCTACAGCACTTGTTGAATCATCGAGTATTAAAATCTTAGGATTTTTTAAGAGTGCTCTTGCTATACATAATCTCTGACGCTGACCTCCTGACACATTTGTACCACCCTGTTCAATATGGGTATTATATTTGTCCGGAAATTTGTTAATAAATTCATCAGCACAGGCAAGTTTACAAGCATTGATACACTCCTCCTCTGTGGCATTTTCATTACCCCAGCGAAGATTATCAAGTATTGAGCCGCTAAAAAGCACATTTTTTTGCAAAACAACAGAAACCTGATTTCTAAGAGCTTCAATATCATAATCCTTAACATTAATTCCGCCGACTTTTACCTCGCCTTCCTTAACATCATAAAGTCTTGAAATCAAATTTACAAGACTTGATTTGCTGCTGCCCGTACCTCCAATAATACCAATGGTTTCTCCTGATTTAATATGCAAATTAATATTTTCAAGTACATTTCCGCTGCTTTCCTTCTTATATGAAAAAGCAACATTTTCAAAATCTATACTACCGTCAGGTACTTCCATTACAGGCTTTTCATTATTTTTAATGTCAGGTGTTTCAGTTAAAACCTCTGAGATTCTTTCTGCACTGGCAGTACTCATTGTAATCATTACAAACACCATTGACAACATCATTAATGACATCATTATGCTCATAACATAACTAAACATACTTGTAAGCTCACCTGTAGTAAGTGTTGAGTTTACAATCATTTTAGCACCAAACCATGAAATTGCAAGGATACAGCCATATACAGCAGTCATCATAATAGCGCCGTTATTAGCAAGAATAGATTCCGCTCTTACAAACAGCCTGTAAAGGTTATCTGCTGCTCTTGACAATTTTTCCTTTTCATAATCTTCTCTTACATAAGCCTTTACTACTCTTATTGCAGAAACATTCTCCTGAACACTTTCATTAAGGTCATCATATTTTTTAAATACCTGTTCAAATATAGGAGTAGCTTTTTTAATAATCACACTTAATGAAAGCCCTAAAAAGCACATTGCAACAACATATACGAGGCTTAGCTTAGCATTTATAAAAAAGCACATAATAAGAGCACATATCAGCATAAACGGTGCTCTGACACACATTCTAAGTATCATCTGATAAGCATTCTGTACATTTGTAACATCAGTAGTCATTCTTGTAACAAGTCCTGATGTTGAGAATCTGTCTATATTTGAAAATGAAAATGTCTGTATATTCTCATACATAGACTCTCTTAAATTACAGGCAAAGCCCGTTGATGCTTCTGCCGCATATTTACCTGCCAATGCACCAAAGGCAAGACTAAACATTGCCATAACAAGCATTATTCCGCCATATAAGTAAACATTATTAATATTTCCGGCTTCAATGCCGTTGTCAATGATTCTAGCCATAATAAAAGGAATTAAAACCTCCATTACCACCTCTAAAGCTGAAAAAAGAGGAGCTAATAAAGACGCCTTTTTGTATTGCTTAATTTGGCATAATAAAGTTTTTATCATATATTATTCTCCCTTCACATAAAAATCAGAGAATTGTTCACAACCTAACAATTCTCTATATGCTAGTATAGCATTATTTCCCTTTGTTGTAAACAGATTTATTATTAATATTTTATTAAATTAATCTGTAATAACAGAGTATTCCTCTATCATCATAAAAGAACACTTCCTACTGCCTAAAATATACTTTCTGATTTAGCCGCACGTAGAAATTATATGTTTGTAATAAACAATAATTTAGCTTATCTTTGTAGTTACA
>CABVEG010000017.1 GCA_902497185.1 uncultured Eubacteriales bacterium
TGGAAAATAAAAATTTTTTTCAGAGACCTGTACCTCTTCTTATATGTGCAATTATAGCAACAGCATTATGGGGCAGTGCCATTCCTGCAATTAAAATAGGATATGAGCTTTTTAATATAGCTGAAAGCGGTGCACCTACAAAATTTGTGTTTGCAGGCATACGTTTTATAATAGCCGGTATAATAGTTATTATATTTGATTGTATAAGCAAAAGAAGAATAGTTGTGCCAAAGAAATGCGAAATAAAGGGTATAGTTCTTTTAGGCATTGTTCAGACTACTGTGGAATACATATTTTTTTATTTGTCACTTATATATTTAAGTGGAGTTAAAGGCTCGATTTTAAACAGCATTGGCAATTTTTTTGCAGTTATATTGGCACATTTTGCCTTTAACAATGACAAAATAAACAGCAGAAAATTTATAGGCTGTCTGTTGGGATTTTGTGGTGTGGTTTTCTGCTGTTTTGAGGAAGGGCTTGACTTGAGTTTTACATTTAAGGGTGATGGCTTTATACTTATTGCTGCTTTTTGTTTTGCTTTAGGTTCCGTTATTACAAAATTTGTCACAAGAAAGAGTGACTCTGTTACGGTAACGGGCTGGCAGCTTGCATTTGGTGGTTTTGTATTGGCTCTTACGGGACTTGTATTTGGTGGAAAAATTACCTTTCCAAGCATTTCGGCAGTTATGATGCTTATTTATCTTGCAGTAATTTCTTCCTGTGCATTTACAATATGGGCACAGTTATTAAAATATAATCCTGTAGGAAAGATTTCCGTATACTGCTTTTTAAATCCATGCTTTGGTGTTATTCTTTCAGGCTTAATGTTAGGTGAGAATATATTTAATATAAGAGTTATTGCTGCACTTGTACTTGTATGTGCAGGTATTTACATTGTAAATGCAAGGTCAGAAAAAAGAGGTTAATTTTATTAGGTAAAATATACCAAAAATCTGTTTTGCAAAAGTGCAAATCTTAATTTGCTATTGTGTAAAACTTTTATTAGTGGTATAATGTTGTTAATTATAACTATGTAATTATTGTTTTAGGAGGAATAATAATGGGTAAGTTTTTTGGTACAGATGGTGTAAGAGGCGTAGCCAATGTAGAGCTTACACCTGAGTTAGCATATAAATTAGGCAGAGCAGGTGCATATGTTCTTACTAAGCACACTAACCATACTGCCAAAATTATAGTTGGTATGGACACAAGAATTTCAGGTGATATGCTTGAGTCTGCACTTATTGCGGGCATCTGTTCAGTAGGCGCTCAAGCAGTTAGTCTTGGAGTTGTGCCTACACCTGCCGTTGCACACCTTGTAAGAGCGTATAATGCTGATGCAGGTATTGTTATAAGTGCGTCTCATAATCCTGTTCAGGATAATGGCATAAAATTTTTCAATTCACAGGGATTTAAGCTAAGAGATGATATTGAACTTGAAATTGAAAATTATATGACTGATCTTTGGGAGGAGCTTCCACGTCCTACCGGTGACAGAGTTGGGGCTAAGACTGTATGTGAAGAGGCTATTGATGATTATGTAAGTTTTGTTCAGACTACTACTGATATTAAACTTGACGGCATTAAGGTTGCTATTGATTGTGCAAACGGTGCTACATACAAGGCTGCTCCTATTGCCTTAACAGAGCTTGGAGCTGAGGTTTATTCCATTCACAGAGAGCCTGACGGAACTAATATTAACAAAAACTGTGGTTCAACTCATATTGAAAGCCTTTCTAAGTTTGTTGTAGACAACAAGTGTGACTTGGGTATTGCCTTTGACGGTGATGGTGACAGATGTCTTGCTGTAGACAGTCAGGGTAATTTAGTTGACGGTGATGTAATTATGGCTATATGCGGTAATTATATGAAGGAATGTGGAAAGCTTAAAAATGATACTATTGTTGCCACTGTTATGAGTAATTTAGGTCTTCATATAATGGGTAAGGAGCATGGTATTAAAATTGAAAAAACTAATGTAGGTGACAGATACGTTCTGGAGCATATTCTTGAAAACGGTGACTGCTTCGGCGGCGAACAGTCAGGTCATATTATTTTCTTTGATTACAACACAACAGGTGACGGTATTGTTACTGCCATTCAGCTTCTTACTACTCTTAAAAAGACAGGCAAGACCTTAGATGAGGCTAAGAAGATTATGGAAGTACTTCCACAGGCTCTTGTTAATGCAAAAGTAGACAACAAACGCAAAAAGGACTATATTAAAAATGAAACAATTAAGTCTGAAATTGAAAAGCTTGAGGCTAAGTTTAGCGGAGAAGGCCGTGTTCTTATAAGACCATCAGGTACAGAGCCTATTGTCAGAGTAATGATTGAGGGCAGAGACCAGAAGGTTATTCAGCAGGAGGCTGAAAGACTTGCTAAACTTATTGAGGGTCTTTTAAATTAAGGAGGATATAAAATATGTGTGGTATAGTTGGCTATGTTGGTGCACAGAATGCTGTGCCCGTACTTATAAGCGGTTTAAAGAGTCTTGAATACAGAGGCTATGATTCTGCCGGTGTAGCTGTTTTAAATAATAATCAAATTGGTATAAGAAAGACTAAGGGCAAGGTTGACAATTTAAGAAACCTGCTTCTTAATGAGCCTGTGTCAGGCAAGGTTGGCATTGGTCATACAAGATGGGCAACTCACGGCGAGCCATCAGACTTAAATGCTCACCCTCACTTTAGTAATGACGATAAAATTGCCGTTGTGCATAACGGTATTATTGAAAATTATCAGGAATTAAAAATTGAGCTTGAGAAAAAAGGCTATATTTTTCATTCTGAAACAGATACAGAAACAGTTGCCCATCTTATTGATGATTTTTATAAGCAGGGTAATGACCTTCTTGAGGCAGTAAGAAAAACTCTTGAAAGAATTGAAGGTTCTTATGCTTTAGGTGTTTTATGTACTGATTACCCTGATCAGATTATTGCTGCAAGAAAGGAATCTCCTCTTATTGTCGGCTTAGGTAAGGGCGAAAATTTTATTGCATCAGATATTCCTGCTATTCTTAACTACACTAAAGATGCCTATATTTTAGGAGATAAGGAGTTTGCTCTTGTTAAGGCTGATGAAGTTAAGATTTATGATATTGAAGGAAATGAAATTGAGAGAGAGGTTTATACATATAAGTGGGATGTTGAGGCTGCACAGAAAAACGGTTATGACCACTTTATGTTAAAGGAGATTTACGAACAGCCTAAGGTTGTTAAGGATAATCTTTCACAGAGATTTTCAGAGGATGGTAAGTCTATTGAGCTTGACGGAATTAAGCTTGGCAAAAAAGAACTTGAAAATATTAACCAGATTTATATTGTTGCCTGTGGTACAGCTTATTATGCAGGTCTTATAGGTAAGTATCTTCTTGAAAGAATAGTAAGAATCCCTGTTAATTCAGATGTTGCAAGTGAATTTAGATATAAGGATCCTCTTATTGATGAGCATACTCTTGTAATAGTTATTTCTCAGTCAGGTGAAACTGCTGATACTCATTCAGCATTAAAGTTGGCTAAGTCTAAGGGCGCAAGAGTTCTTGGTATTGTTAATGCCGTAGGCAGCTCTATTGCAAGAGATTCTGATGATGTATTGTATACCCTTGCAGGCTTTGAAATTGCCGTTGCATCTACAAAGGCATTTTCTGCACAGGTAATTGCAATGTATCTTATTACACTTCATATTGCACAGGAACTTGGCAAAATTGATGAAAAAACGTTTGCTGAAATTAAGATAGCTATGGATAAACTTCCATCACAGATTAACGATATTTTAACAAAGGCAGTGCCTGCCATAAGAAAGTTTGTAAACAAATATATTGGTTCTAAAAACGTATTTTATATTGGCAGAGGACTTGATTATGTAGTAGGTATGGAAGGCTCATTAAAGCTTAAGGAAATTGCTTATTTACATTCAGAGCCTTATGCTGCAGGCGAATTAAAGCACGGTCCTATTGCTCTTATTGAAAAGGCTACTCTTGTGGTTGGTGTATGTACTCAGGAAGCATTATTTGATAAGACAAAGAGCAATATGCAGGAGGTTAAGGCAAGGGGTGCAAAGGTTCTTGCTATTGCAATGAAGGGGAACACAAGTATTGAAGAGGTTGCAGATGATGTTATTTATATTCCTAGAACTCACTGGATGCTTACATCGTTGCTTGCTAATATTCCACAGCAGTTATTTGCTTACTATATGGCATTAGGCTTAGGCGAGGATATTGATAAACCAAGAAACCTTGCAAAGAGTGTAACTGTTGAGTAATCAGGAGGTTAAATTTATGACAATAGGTATTATAGGGGCTATGGAGGAGGAAATCACTAATATTCTTGAGGATATGAATGTTGTTACAACAAAGAATGCTCTTGGACTTGATTTTCACTTAGGTTCGTTAAATAACAGCGGGCATAGTATTGTTCTTGTGCGTTCAGGCATAGGCAAGGTTAATGCTGCCTTGTGTACACAGGTGCTTATTGACCTTTTTGCTGTTGATGCCATTATTAATGTAGGTGTTGCAGGAGCTGTTGACAATAATGTAAAAATTGGAGATATAGTTATTTCAAGTGATGCCGTACAGCACGATTTTGATACCTCTGCCTTAGGTGATGAACCGGGTATTATTTCAAGAATGGATACAAGTGTATTTGCTGCTGACAAAAATCTTGTAGAAACAGCTAAAAAGGTTGTCAGTGATATTGGTTTTCCTGTTTATGTTGGTAGGATAGCAAGTGGTGATCAGTTTGTGTCTGATCCTGCCGTAAAGGAAAGAATAGCTAACCTGTTTAACCCTCTTTGCTGTGAAATGGAGGGAGGAGCTATTGCTCATACCTGTTATCTTAATAAGGTGCCTTTTGTTATTATAAGGGCAATTTCAGATAACGCAGAGGAAGGCAGTGATGTAAATTATGAAAGATTTTTCAGAGAATGTGCAGTTACTGCCGGCAGAATAATTAAGAATATGGTAGCTGAAATTTGATTAAATCCCCTCTGGCGAGGGGATTTTTTAATTATGACATTCCTCTGTCTGAAATAACCCTGTGGTTTAGCCAACGACAGGCTTGGTACTTTTGATAAAACGGAATTTGTAATTGCATTTTTACATAATATAAGCTATAATTAAAATGATTAAATATTTTAATGCGTTGTATCCTTTTATAATCGGGAACAGCAGCAAGGAGGATTTTTTTATGACAAATCAGAGAGAGAAAACTCGCAGTATGGTGGAAATGGCACTTTTTATTGCTATAATTGTAGTGCTGGCTTTAACGCCTTTAGGCTATATTCCACTTGGCTTTATGAATGCAACTACTATACATATTCCTGTTATTATAGCAGGTATTGTTTTAGGCTTTAAAAAAGGTGCTTTCTGTGGTTTTGTGTTTGGGCTGACAAGCCTTTTAAACAATACTTTTCGTCCTGTGGCTACATCATTTTTATTTACGCCCCTTGTTTATCCGGGAAATATATGGAGTATTGTTATAGCTCTTGTACCAAGAATTTTAATAGGTGTAGTTGCCTTTGTTGTATTTAAGGCTATGTTTAATGCTACTAAAAATAAGGCTGTTTCAATGTTTACAGCAGGCTTTTTAGGCTCAATGACTAATACAATACTTGTTATGGGTATGGCTTACCTATTTTTTGCAGAGCCTTTTGCAGAAGCAAAGGGAATAGCTGTAGAGGGAGTATTAAAAGCAGTTTGCGGTGTGATGGTAGTAAACGGTATACCTGAGTCAATAATTGCAGGTATTATTGCATCAGCAGTTTGTGGGGCATTAATGTCAGCATTTAAGGAAAGATTTAATTAACAAAGTTCGGAGTAAGAATATGATTTTAGCAATAGATATTGGAAATACTAACATAGTTATCGGATGTATAAGTGAGGGCAATGTTGAGTTTATGGCAAGGCTTTCTACTAACAGAATTAAGACTGAAGATGAGTATGGAGTTCAGATTATGAACGTGCTTAAGCTTTATGATGTGGATAGGAGAAAAATTGAAGGAGGTATTATATCTTCTGTGGTACCTCCTGTTTTAAGCGCCATTAAACTTGCAGTTAAAATGGTTATAGGAAAGGAGCCTCTTGTTGTAGGACCCGGGGTTAAGACTGGAGTTAATATACTTATGGATAATCCGGGGGCAGTAGGCAGCGACAGAATAGTAAGCGCTGTAGCAGCTCTTACTATGTATAAACCGCCTATATTGATTGTGGATATGGGTACTGCCACAACCATTGATACCATTGACCAAAAGGGAAATTATATCGGAGGCTGTATTATGCCCGGAGTAAATATAAGTTTGCAGGCTCTTTCCTCAAGAACGGCACAGCTGCCTGCAATAAGCTTTGAAAAGCCTAAAAAGGCTATTGGTAAGAATACTATTGACTGTATGCGCAGCGGTGTTGTTTTTGGAACGGCAGGAATGATAGACGGCTGTGTTGAAAGAATCGAAAATGAGCTTGGTCAGAAGTGCAAAGTTATTATAACTGGCGGTTTAGGCAAAAACTTTGCTGAAATATGCAAGGGAGATTATGAATATGACCCTGAGCTATTGTTAAAGGGACTTTATATTATTTATAACAAGAATAAATAGGAGGCATATTATGGATATTGTAAACGAAGCTGTTAATCTTGCCGATAAAATTTCAGACAGTATTAAGGACAGTCAGATTTACAAGGATTATAGGACAGCACTTTCTAAAATTGAGGAAGACACCGAATTAATGGAAAAAATCAGGCAGCTTAAAATAAAGCATATTGACTTTGCAAATGACAGAATTAATGGTATTGATGATTTTAACAAGGAAAAATATATTTCACAGGAGTTTTTTAAGGTAATGCTTAATGAAAATGCCAGAATATATTTTATGAATGAGGAAAAACTTGTAAATCTCATAGCTGATGTATATACAAAAGTAATAGAAAAGTGTGATCTTAATTTATTTGCATAGGGGTATTTTATGGAGGGTTATGTTAAGTCTGGCAGTGCCAGTATATATTATGAAATTTTTGGAGAAGAAAATAAAGAGGTTGTTGTGCTTTTACATGGTAATGGAGAAAGCGGCAAACATTTTAAAAAAATTATACCTCATCTTTCTGATAAATATAAAGTTTTGGTAATTGACAGCAGAGGTCACGGTAATTCTGATTTTGGAGGAAGTCAGCTTTCTTTAGGTACTATGGCTGTGGACTTAGTAAATGTACTTGAAAGCCTTGGCTTAAATAAAGTTAATATTGTAGGCTTTAGTGATGGTGCCAATATTGCCATGCTTACGGCAATAAAAAACAGTGATGTTGTTAAAAAGGCAGTTCTTGTTGGTGGAAATTACAACTTTTGGGGCTTAAGACCTATGACGGGCTTAATGGTTGCAGTAGGCTATTATTGCAGCTTTTTGGGTGGATTTATAGACCCGAGAAACCGACTTAACAAAGAGTATTTTTCTCTTATGTTTAAAGAACCTAATATTAGCAGAGAATCCCTTAAATATATTAAGGCACCTACTCTTGTTATAAATGGTAATAGGGATATGGTTAAAATAAGTCACGCAAAGGCTATTGCTAAGACAATACCTAATGCTGAACTAAAAATTGTAAAAGGTGATCACTTTTGGATTTACAGAAATCCGGAAGAGGCAGGTATGACTATTAGGGAATTTATAGATAAATAAAAATGTAAATTATAGTAAAAAGCTATGGCAGAACCATAGCTTTTTACTGTTGTTAACATATTTAAAGGGGGATATAATAAAAACAAACTTAAAATTGAGTGTGTTTGTTTTATTATCATAAACAAATCAAATATCTTATGCCAAGCCCAATACTGTCGGCAATATCATAGAAATTGCAGGAATGTATGTAACCAGCAAAAGGGCAATTATAATAATGAAGAAATATGGTAAAAGATATTTCATTACACTTTCAATTGTAACGCCTCCCACACGGCAGCCTGTAAATAATATTGTACCTACAGGAGGAGTAATTGTACCTATTGACAGGTTGAAGCAAAGCAGTATACCAAAATGGATCGGACTCATACCAAAAGATGTACAAATAGGTAACAATATAGGTGTAAATATCAATATTGCAGGAGTAACGTCCATAAATGTACCTACAATAAGCAAAAGAACATTAATAAGCAATAAAATCAAATATTTATTTGTAGTAAGGCTTAATATTGCACCTGCTACCATATCAGGAATACCGGTAAATGCCATTGCCCAAGACATAATTGATGACAAGCCTATCATAAATGTTATTGTACCTGTAGTTTTTGCTGACTCCAGAACAATTTTAGGAATATCCTTAATTTTAAATGATCTGTATATTAAAGATAATATAGTTGCGTATACAACAGCTATACCTGAACCCTCGGTAGCTGTAAACACACCTTTTAAAATACCGCCTATAACAATAACTATAAGCAAAAGGCTTGGTATTGCCTGCCACAAAGTAACAAGAGCTACTTTAAGAGGAACTCTTGCTTCTGCCTGATAGCCAAGTTTCTTTGCTGTTATTCCTGCAAGTATCATAACAGCTGCGCCCCATAAAAGACCGGGGATATAGCCTGCCATAAACAGTGCCGCAATTGAAACGCTTCCGGCAACACTTGAATACACGATCATTGTATTACTTGGAGGTATAAGCATACCAACAGGGGCAGATGCTACATTTACTGCAGCGCTGTAGTTTTTATCATATCCTTCGCCTTCTTCCAAAGGACCAATAGTTCCGCCCATTGCAGCAGCAGCTGCCGCACCTGAACCGCTTATTGCACCAAAAAGCATATTTGCAACTACATTAGACTGGGCAAGAGCGCCCGGCATTCTTCCGCTTAAGACCTTTGCACAGTTTACAAGCCTTCTGGCTATTCCTCCGTTATTCATTATATTACCCGCAAGTATGAAAAACGGTATTGCAATAAGTGAAAATGAATTTGAACCTGCAAATATTCTTTGTGCGGAAGTTGAAAATGATATACTGGCAGGGATCATACATATCATTGATACTGCTGATGATAAACCTATGGCAACACCTATAGGCGCACCCATAACCAATAATATGACCAATAAAGTAACCATTACAAGAGCTACTTGTACCGCTATACTCATAAAAAAGCTCCTCCTTTCCTATTTCTTATCCTTATTTTTGATTTCAAGAGCAATATTATATATACTGTAAAATACAATTACTACGCCGCATATAGGTATTATTGAATAGATCGTGCCTGTAGGTATACCGAGTATTGAATCAAACTGAAGCATATTCATTTTTGATATTACAAATCCTCCGTAAACCATAACCAAAAGAGCAAATACAATTGTAACACATTCTATTAATATATTCACAACCTTTTGTGCTCCAAAGGGCAACTTATCCTTTACAACATTTATGTTTATATGCTCTCTTTGTCCGAAAATATATGTAGCTGATATTATAATAAGCCAAACAAAAGCATATCTTGTTAAAGCCTCCGTAACGCTGCTGGGGCTTTGAAAGAAATATCTTGCAATTACCTGATATGTTACAAGAAGTACCATAGCAATGAACACAACCACACAGGAAACAGACGCTATTTTGTCTAAAATATTTTTAATTGTTTTCATATCTATTCTCCTTCCCTAAGTGCTTCAACCTTATCATAAATAGTCTTTGTTACCTCTGACTGATTAGCTATGCTTTCAAGCAAAGGCATACAAGCCTCTCTGAATTTTTCAACATCGGGATACACAAACTGCGCCCCGTGAGCCTCTGCATCCTTTTTACCCTGTTCAACAGACTCCTTAAATGCGTCAAATTCATAATTTGTAGAATCAAGCACAAGCTCATCAAATATTTTTCTGTCCTCTTCGGACATATTGTCAAGGAAGTTTGTACTTGCAATAACTACATCGGGGTGCACAATGTGCTTTGTATATGAATAATAGGGTGCAACCTCATAATGCTTAAAGTCAGTATAAACTCTTTCACTGTTTTCACCTGCATCAATTACACCCTGCTGTAAAGCAGTATAAACCTCAGACTGTGACATTACTGTACCTACTCCGCCCATATATTTAACCATATTAAGATATGTAGGACTGTCATTTACTCTTACTATCATACCCTTTAGATCCTCGGGGGAATTAATTGGTTTGTCTGAATATATGTTTCTTTCTCCCGCAGTGTAAACAGTCAATACTTCAAAATTAAATTTTCTTGTTGAATGGAAAAGCTCATCAAACACACCCGTTTCAGTAGCTCTTCTCAAATGGTCCATATCCTGATAAAGATAGGGTGCACCTACTATTGCAAAGTCTGAATCATATCCTTCGGGCACACTACAGGGAACTATTGCCATTTCAAGAGCACCTGTTCTTATAAACTCTGCCATTGAGCCCTGTTCACCCAAAACACCGTTTGGATAAATAACCATTTCATATCTTCCGTCCGTAGCTTCCTTAAACCTTTCGCCCAGCTCCTTCATAGCCTTATACTGGGGATGATCCTCATTTTGGTTAAAAGCCACTCTTATTATTTTAACGTCACTTCCGTCTGCCGCCTTTTCACCGCTTCCGCAGCCTGTAAATGAAACGGCGGTCACAGCACATATTACAAGTGCCATAAATTTCTTTAACATACCTTCTACCTCCCGACTTTATTAAAGCAAGTCAAGACTGACCTTAATTACTACTTTTCTTATTTTCATAGGCTTGTCATATGCAACTGCGGGTCTGTGTACATCGTGAGGGAAAAATACGCAGAAACAGCCCGGAGTTGCAGTTATAAATCCTTCATTTTCAACAGACTTATAGAAAATTAAATCTCTTTCGTCAAATCTTTCGTCAACCTCGTAATTTCCCGTATCGGGAGTAAAACCCAGCTTTTCTTTGCCTGTTACCAGATACTGAACATCAAGGAATTTTTCGTGTACCTCAGGCTTTTTACATTGTGCTTCCTCTGTATCTGCATCAAATACCTGAGCATACATTTTTTTGCCCTCTATTTCATATACACCCGGCTCCATATTCACAAAATCATTAGCCTTTAAATATGCAACAGCTCTTTGTATTGCCTCCGGATAGCTTTTAAAATCGTCCTTTGAATGAATTGAAGAAAATATCATTAAAATCAACCTCCCTGTTTTGCCTTGTTTTCCATTGCGTGTACCATATTTACAATAAGCTTGTGGGAAGGCACACTAACTCCCGTTTTTTCTGCTGCTCTTACAACAGCTCCGCTTATTGTGTCTACTTCGGTTTTTCTGCCAGCCTTCAAATCTGCATAAATTGATGTAAGTCCTTCAGGTGAATTTATTGAAACATTTTTAACTCTCTCAATTATTTCATTTTCATTAAATTTAAGTCCTAAGGACTCTGCAACATTAAGAGCCTCCTTAATAAGAGTAACAGTCATATTCCAAGCATACTCATCTCTTGCAATATATCCTATGGGAACCTGCAAAACTCCTGTAAGAGCGCTTAATGATACGTTTGTAAATAACTTATCCCATATCAACTGCTGTATATTTTCATAAATATGAATGTCAAAGCCGCATTTATCAAAGCTTTCTTTTACTCTGTCAAGTACATTTTCACTGTCGGGAACAAGCATACCAATATTGGTTTTGCCTTTTCCTCCTCTTTTTACATAGCCATTTTCAAGTACAGCCCCGTTATCCTCTGTGGTTCCTATAATGATACGCTCCATAGGAACAAATTCAGAAATAATTTCCTCGTGTCCTCCACCGTTTTGGAGGGTCATAACATAGGTATTATCACCTATGATATGACTATTCTCCTTAAGTGCTTCTCTTGAAAAAAGAGATTTAACAAATAAAATTACCAAATCAACATTGTCTAAATTTCGGCTGTCTGAAAAAGCAGTAGGTTTATATATAGTGTCAGCGCCGTTTTCAAAAATTTTCAGACCGTCACTGTTTATTTTGTTTACAAGCACCTGTTTTTTATCTATCATATATACTTCATTTTCAAGTGAAAGATGACCTCCGTAAATTGAGCCCATTGCACCTGCACCAAGTACTGCAATTTTCATTTATACTTCCTCCTTTGATTATTTAGAGAATCCCTCAAGGCCTTCGATTGCATAAGCACGAACAGGCATTGAATCTGCGCCGATAATAGGCAGTGGTGTATAAGACATAAAGAATGTATCTGTTGTAAGCTCATCTAAATTTTTGAGAACCTCTAAGAATACAATATCAACCTCCATACAAATATCGTGGAAAGGCTTTACATCTTCATTACAGTTTTCAATTGAAACACCATCGCCAAAGCCTACACACTTAACACCGTGGTTACGCATCCACCAAGCTGTTTCACCGTTTACAAAAAGTCTTTTGTCCTCAGGTGAGTTAGTCTTTTCTGTAAAAGGAGGGAACTTCCAATTACTGTCGAGAATAACAATGTCACCTTCCTGTATTCTGTCCCCACAGGCTTTGTCTAAGTCAGCTCCCGTAATATGAGAATTTGGCTCCAAGAAATCAATGTTTACATAAATTGCTCTTCCCATAAATGTTGTAAGAGGAAGGTCACCAACTGACTTTCCGTCCTCAAAGTGATGATAAGGACACTCGCAGTGAGTTCCCAAATGAGTTGTCAGATCCAAAGCTGTGTGAAAGTCGGGGATCGGACCGCCTGTGTTGTAACGAATCAAATGACAGCGGCGTGATTCTGTTTTTGGATCAAGTACCTTTGTTAAATCCACTACTCTTAAATTTCCTAACTTGTAACTGCTCATAATAAATCCTCCTTAAAAATAATAAAATCCTTTAAGATTTTTTGTAATGTTTTGTTGTTTTCTTTGTAACTACAGTATACCAGTATACCAGTATACTGTCAAT
>CABVEG010000018.1 GCA_902497185.1 uncultured Eubacteriales bacterium
GAGATTACAATTACAAAGGGTCGTGGCTATGTAGAAGCTGCTAAAAACAAGAGGGCTGACCAACCCCTTAGAATGATACCTGTTGACTCACTTTATACTCCTGTCAGAAGAGTAAACTTTAAAGTTGAGGATACCAGAGTAGGTCAGATTACAGACTATGATAAGCTTACTTTTGAAGTTTGGACTGATGGTACTATTGCTCCTGACGAAGCTGTAAGCTTGGGTGCTAAAATTTTAAATGAACACCTTAACTTATTCGTAGACTTATCTGATAGTGCGAAGAATGCAGAAATTCTTGTTGAAAAGGAAGTAGGTACTAAGGAAAAGGTTCTTGAGCAGACTATTGAAGAATTAGACTTAACCGTGCGTTCTTATAACTGCTTAAAGAGAGCAGGTATTCATACTGTTGAGGATTTAACAAGAAAGACTGAAGATGATATGATGAAGGTACGTAATCTTGGACGTAAGTCTTTAGAGGAAGTACTTAACAAGTTAAACGAGCTTGGTTTAAGCTTAAGTCCAAACGAGGATTAATTAAGGAGGATTAGCAATGGCTGAATATAGAAAGCTTGGTCGTACATCTAGCCAGAGAAAGGCTTTATTACGTAATCAGGTTACTAATTTATTATACCATGGCAAGATTAAGACAACTGAAGCTAAGGCTAAGGAAATCAGAAGACTTGCTGAAAAGTTAATTACTATTGCTGTTAAGGAAAAGGATAACTTTGAGGAAGTTACAGTAACTTCTAAGAAGGGCGGAGAGTCTGTTGAAAAGACTATTAAAAAGGATATGCCTAGCAAGTTAAATGCTAGAAGAAAGATTTTAAGCGTTCTTTATCCTGTAGTTGAAGTTCCTGCTGATGGCAAGAAGAAGAGAGCAAATACTGTTACCGTAAATATGGCTAACAAGTTATTTGATGAAATAGCTCCAAAGTATGTTGACAGAAATGGTGGTTACACCAGAATCGTTAAGATTGGTCAAAGACGTGGCGATGGTGCTATGGAAGTAATTATTGAATTAGTTTAATAATTGATTTAAGAAAGAGTGTTGTGTTAAGCAGCACTCTTTTTTTTGAAATATTATAAAATGAAGATATTATACAAGAAATTGCTATTTATATATATTAAAATAATATTTGCAAGGAGGTGTTTATTTGGAAAAAGAGATTAGAAAAATTTTTTATGATAATGAACTGGAAATTGAGGCCTATA
The DNA here is from genome assembly GCA_902497185.1 of uncultured Eubacteriales bacterium. GTDB lineage: Bacteria > Bacillota > Clostridia > Lachnospirales > CAG-274 > Gallispira. Next base: position 1,213 of record CABVEG010000018.1, read on the forward strand.
GTTTTGAGAGAGTTATACAGACATTTCCAAATCATTTTCATAATCATTATGTCATTGGTTTAATAGAAAAGGGAGAGCGCCTTTTATATTGCAAAAATCGTGAGTACATAGTTGGCAAAGACAGCATTTTATTGTTTAATCCAGGTGATAATCATAGTTGTATTCAAAATAATGGAGATACCTTATATTACAAAGGGTTGAATATATCTAAGAATACAATGTTGAATTTAATGGAAGAAATTACAGGGAAAAGACAACTTAATGCTTTTTCTGAAAATGTGATTTATAGTAGTGAAATAAAATACTATATTAAAAAGCTGTATAAAATGATTATGGAGGAGTCTAAGGAATTTGAAAAAGATGAGGTCCTGCATTTTCTGATTTCATCATTAACAGAACAATATGGAAAGGCATTTGAGGATAATATTCCTGAATACAGAAAGGAAATTGATTTAGCCTGTAATTTTATGAAGCAGAACTTTGATAAATCTATATCTTTAAAACAGTTGTGCCAATACAGTAATTTGAGCAAATCAACTTTATTGCGTGCTTTTACAAAATCTAAAGGAGTTACTCCATACCGTTATTTGCAAACAATACGTATAAATAAGGCTAAAGAGTTTTTAGAACAGGGGATTCCTCTTTCTGATGTTGCACAATTAACAGGATTTTCTGATCAAAGTCATTTTACTAATTTTTTTAATATGTTTATAGGAATATCACCTGCTGCATATAGAAATATTTTTTTAGGGAAGGCAATTAATAATGGAAAATAAAGTAATTATTGGACATATAGCAGCTTTTATTACAGTTTTAATATGGGGAACAACCTTTATATCCACAAAGGTGCTGCTTAAGGGCTTTGAACCCTTGGAAATATTGTTTTTCAGATTTGTTATAGGGTTTGTATCATTGAATATTATTTATCCAAAAAGATTAACTATAAAAGATATAAGGATTGAGGCGACCTTTGCTGCAGCAGGCTTATGCGGAATTTGCTTGTACTATCTTTTAGAAAATGTATCATTAACATATACGCTTGCATCAAATGTAGGTGTTATTATTTCTGCTGCACCTTTATTTACGGCAATATTATCTCATATTTTTGTAAAGGATGAAGAAATGTTAAGTTGTCGGTTTATAGTTGGTTTTATTACAGCGATGGTGGGAATATGCTTAATAGGACTTAATGGAAATAATTTTGAAGTTAATCCCATTGGGGATATACTGGCATTTATTGCTGCCGTAGTGTGGGCATGTTACTCTCTGCTTACAAAAAAAATAAGCAGTTTCGGCTATAATACGATCCAGGCAACAAGAAGAATTTTTATGTACGGTATTATATTTATGATACCTTTGATTTTTGTTTTTGACTTTAAATGTAATTTCTCTGAATTTATAAAGCCTGTGTATTTTGCAAATTTACTTTTTTTAGGTTTAGGTGCATCTGCATTGTGCTTTGTTACGTGGAATTACGCAGTTAAAATTTTGGGAGCAGTAAAAACAAGTGTCTATATTTATATTGTTCCTGTTATTACAATTGTGACTTCTGTCATTGTTTTAAAAGAAAGAATAACGTTTATATCAATAATAGGTACAGCTTTAACATTAACAGGTATGTTTATTTCTGAGGGTAGAAAAAAATAAAATTTATTATTATGGTATGTGACAATAATAAAAAGTAATACAGCACCGTAAAAGTTTGGTGCTGTATTTTTATGATTTTAATAATTATTATAATCTGTCACTATATCTTCAACTGCTTTAACAAATCTAAGTACATCATCAGGTGCATTAATACTATACAACAAGCCATAAGGAATACTGTAATCCCAGTTTACGGGAATTGAAACAAGACCGGGATGAACTTCTTGCCAACATTCAAGTGTAAGTAGAACATTTTTTGTTTCTGCACAGCGATTAAATACGGAGAGGTCATAATAGGGCGGAGTATCTTCAATATGAATTTGAGGATAATTTTTTTCCAAATCATTGCGTATAAAATCATTTACACCTGAATCCCCTTTACAGACCATCATCAACGTTTCACCAAATAGATCTTCAATATTGATAAAACTTTTAGATGCAAGACGATGTTCTCTTGACACTGCTATCATTTTTTTGTATCTTCCAAGAGGTAAAAATTGACATAATGAAAGCCATGCTTTTGAATCACAAACACCGATCAAAAAATCAAATTTTTCTCCTAATTTTTCTATTTCAGATAAAATACCCTCGTGATTATCCCCAAAAGGAACAAGGTGGAGCTTATAGTCGGGAAAATCTTTATTTACACGATACCATAAATCCATAAAAGGCTTAGCTGGATTTAAAAGTGACGTTCCAACGCAAAATGTAGTGTCATATTCCTTTGTTGCAGCAATGGCACTTGCTATTGTTTTTTTTGAGTAGTCTATAATAAACTTAGCTTCTTTATATATTATTTTTCCTGATGGTGTTAAATTTATTCCTGATGGGGTACGCTCTATAAGCTTTAAATTAAGGTGGCGTTCAAGAGTGTTTAATTGTTTCATAACGGCTGTAGGTGAAATATACAGGTGTTTGGCTGCTTTTGTAAAGCTGCCCCAGTCTGCTACAGCTATAAATGTATCAAGTATAGGGTTATACATAATGTACCTCCTAATCACAGCATAAACTTTTGGTTTATACAATGATAACATATTTGAAATTCCAAGTCAACATAAAAAGTGCTATACTTTAAATATAAAAAAGAAATGGAGGTATTTAAATGTCGAATAAATTAATTGCTTTTTACTCCAGGGCAGACGAAAACTATGTAAATGGTTTAATCAAAACCTTGGAGGTTGGAAATACGGAGCTTGCAGCCGATATAATTAAAGAGCTAACAGGTGGAGATTTATTTAAGATTGAGCAGATTAAGCCTTATTCTAAAGACTATAACAAGTGTATTGATCAGGCACAGTCTGACCAAAAACGAAATGCTCGTCCTGAACTTAAGTCTTATCCTGAAAGTGTTTATAAATATGACGTTATTTATCTTGGATTTCCTAATTATTGGGGTACAATGCCTATGGCGGTATTTACTTTTTTGGAGCACTTTGATTTTAGCGGAAAAATAATTAAGCCCTTTTGTACTCACGAGGGCAGTGGTATGGGAAGCAGTATAAATGATATTAAGATGCTATGCCCAACGGCAAATGTTGAAAAAGGACTGCCAATTCGAGGAGGCAGTGTTCAGAGATCAAAAAGCGATATTGAAAAATGGATATAGATTATAGGAGGATTTTATTATGAGTATTAAAGAAATGAGCGTATTTTCTACAGGAAGTGCAAATGATGCTTTTGCACAGTATTTTATTGGTAATAGTTATTTAAATATGCTTTCCAAAGAGCAGGTTGCTATAGGAAATGTAACATTTGAGCCCAAATGTCGTAATAACTGGCATATCCATAATGCTGATAAAGGAGGAGGACAAATACTTCTTGTTACAGCAGGAGAAGGCTGGTATCAGGAATGGGGCAAGGAGGCTGTTAGATTAAAGCCGGGTGATGTTGTTAATATTGCTCCGGGTGTGAAGCATTGGCATGGAGCAACGGAAAATTCATGGTTTCAGCATTTAGCCATAGAAGTGCCGGGGGAAAATTGTAAAACAGAATGGTGTGAACCTGTTTCTAATGAAGAATATGAAAAATTAGGCTAATGGGAGGGATTAAGTAATGAAAAATGTATTGATTATTTCAGCTAGTCCTAGAAAAAAAGGAAATTCAGATATATTGTGTGACAGATTTGCTCAGGGCGCAGAGGAAAGTGGTCACAGTGTGGAAAAGGTATTTTTAGCTTCTGAAAACATTGGGTATTGTCGTGGCTGTGGTGTATGTAACACCACTCATAAATGTGTACAAAAGGATGATATGTCTGTAATACTTGATAAAATGATAACAGCCGATGTTATTGTTCTTGCCACACCTGTTTATTTTTATTCCATGGATGGACAAATGAAAACCTTTATTGACAGAACCGTACCTAGATATACTGAAATTGTTAATAAGGATTTTTACTTTATTATGACGGCTGCCGACACTGAAAAAGCCAGTTTAGAGCGTACAATGGAAACCTTTAGAGGCTTTACCGAGGATTGCCTTAGTGGAGCAAGAGAAGCAGGTATTATATATGGTGTTGGAGCTTGGAAGGTTGGTGAAATAAAATCTACAGCTGCCTATGATGAGGCTTATGAAATGGGAAAAAACATATAAAAACATATTATACCGTTTAGATTTTCTAAACGAATCAGAATGGGAGTGCTTTAAATGATTTTAAATGAAAGTTATATTTTATCAAATGGTGTGAATATACCAAAGCTTGGACTTGGAACTTGGTTTATTGATGATGATAAGGCAGAGCAGGCTGTTAAGGATGCTGTAAATCTGGGCTATCATCATATTGATACTGCACAGGCATACGGAAATGAGGTTGGTGTAGGTACAGGAATCAGAAACTGTGGTGTTCCAAGAGAGGAGCTTTTTGTAACAACCAAGGTAGCAGCTGAAGAAAAATCATATAAAGATGCTGCAAAATCAATAGATGAGTCACTTAATAAAATGGGACTTGACTATATAGATATGATGATTATACACAGTCCTCAGCCTTGGGCAGAATGGCGTGGAGAAAAACGCTATTTTGATGAAAACAGGGAAGTATGGAAAGCATTGGAGGATGCCTACAAAGCAGGTAAATTAAGAGCAATAGGCGTTTCAAACTTTTTAATATCAGATCTTGAAAGTCTGATGCAAGAATGTGAAATAAAACCTATGGTCAATCAGATTTTGACTCACATAGGTAATACACCTATAGAATTGATTGATTACTGCAATGAGCATAAAATTTTGCTTGAGGCTTATTCTCCTATTGCTCACGGTGAGGCATTAAAAAACAAAGCAATAGCTGATATTGCTGTAAAGTATGGTGTGTCTGTAGCACAGCTTTGTATTAAATATACATTGGAGCTTGGTATGGTTGCTCTTCCTAAAACTTCAAACAGTGAACATATGAAAGAAAATGCAGAGTTGAATTTTAATATTTCAAATGAAGATATGGAAATTCTTAAAGCTATTAAATTTAGTGAGTATGGAGAATACAGCTTTTTCCCTGTATTCAGCGGAAAATAGTAATAAATAAAATATAAAAGGAATTAGAGTGTGTATAAACTGTCATACAGTAGGTATGGCAGTTTTTTTTCTGTGTACAGTGAATAGAAATAATAATGAAAAGGCTTTTTTGTTGAAATTGCAAAAAGGATATGATATATTATAAATATAAACTGTTAAGGAGATGATAGGCTTGACTATATATGACATAGCAAAAGAAGCAGGAACTTCTATATCAACAGTATCAAGAGTGCTTAATAATAAAACAAATGTAAATCCGGAAGTAAAAAAAAGAGTTGAAGAAGTACTTAAAAAATATAATTATAAACCAAGTGCCATTGCAAGAGGTATGGTATCAAAGACTATGAAAAGTATTGCCTTGCTTACTGTAGATGTAAGAGTATCTCACTATGCCAGAATTATATATGTAATTGAGCAGGAATTCAGCAGAAAGGGCTACAATGTTACTGTGTGCAACATAGGAAATTCCAAAGAGGAATGTTCAAGATATATTAGAATATTAGCAGAAAAGCAAGTTGATGGTATTGTACTAATAGGTTCAATTTTTAGCAAAATAATTGATACAGAGGAGAATATAAATCTTCTTAAAAATATTCCCGTAGTTATGGCTAATGGCAGCTTACCTTATGAAAATTTTAAAAGTGTAATGGTTGATGACCTTGGAACAATCAGAAGTATAACAGATTATCTTTTTGATAAGGGTTATAGAGATATTTATTATGTTAAGGATATGGATACCCCATCAGCTAATATTAAAACTGATGGTTTTAGAGAATCTCTTAAGCTTCATAACATTGAAAGGGTTGAAAGCAGAATTATTGAAACGGAATATGGTCTTGATGGAGGAAGAGAGGCAGCAGATAAAATTATAGCATTAGGCAGAAAGTTTGATGCGGTTGTATTTGGTGAAGATATTACAGCTATAGGAGCTATGAAGCAGTTTATAAGGCGTGGATTTAAGGTTCCCGGTGATGTTGCAATTACAGGCTGTAATAACTGCAGCGAAACCAGAATATGTGAGCCTGAGCTGACAACAATAGATAATAAGCCTGAGCTTCAGGGGCAGATGTGTGCTTCTATATTAAATGATATTTTAGAGGGGAAAAGTGTAGAAAACGGTTTGGTAATTAAAGCTGAAATTGTGGAAAGAGCAAGCGTAAAAAAATTAAAAATGTTTTAAAAACGGGTGCAGATGAAATTTATCTGCACCTGTTTTTTGATATAAAGTAAGTGCGGATTTGTGCAATTTGTATAAAAATTTGATCAAAGTTGTGAAAGCGCTTTCAAAATTGTTTTCTAATTTATATAGTTTTTACTTGATTTTTGAAAAAATACTGATTTTGAAATACATCTGACCTATTGTGAAAAACTAATGAAAGTTAGATTTTTGCGTTAATTTTGTTGACAATGGGGCTATGGGTTGTTATAATTAAACCATAAGAAAGCGCTTTCACAAAACAGAAAAACTAATTAATAAATAAAAGGAGATTAATAATTATGAGAATTAAGTATGAGGAATTAGAAAACAAGTTTAAGGTTATTTTAGAGAGCAGAGGTTTTTCAGAGAACAATGCAAAGGCTGCTGCATCAGTGTTTGCAAGAAACAGTCTTGATGGTATTTATTCCCATGGTGTAAACAGATTTCCAAGAGTAATCAGTTATCTTGATAAGGGCGAAATTGATCCTTCAGCTATTGCAACAACAGAGCTTAAAATGGGTGCCTTTGAAAGATGGAACGGACATAGAGGTTTTGGACCTTTAAATGCAACCTTGGCTATGGACAGAGCTTGTGAGCTTGCTAAAGAACACGGAATAGGTATTGTGGCTTTAGGTGACAATAACCACTGGATGAGAGGCGGCAGCTACGGTTGGCAGGCAGCAGACAAGGGTTGTATTGGCATCTGTTGGTCAAACACAATGCCTAATATGCCTGCTTGGGGCGGCAAGGACAGAAAGATTGGAAATAATCCTTTTATTATGGCAGTACCAAGAAGTAATGGTGCTCATGTAGTTGTTGATTGTGCAGTATCTCAGTTCTCTTATGGCAAGATTGAAGAGGCAAGATTAAAGGGTCAGCAGTTGCCTGTTCCCGGCGGTTATGATACAGAGGGTAATCTTACTACAGACCCTGCTGAAATTGAAAAGACTTGGAGAGTTCTTCCTATGGGCTATTGGAAGGGCAGCGGTTTATCAATCCTTCTTGATGTGGTTGCAACAGTTTTAACAAATGCAAATTCTGTAGCCGAAATCGGTACTTTTGGCGATGAAGTGGGCTTAACTCAAATTATGATTGCTATTGACCCATCAAAGGCAAATACTCCTGAGGTTACAGACAGCATTGTTGATAAGATTATTGCTGATATTAAGTCATCTGAGCCTGTTAAGGAAGGCGGAGAGGTATTTTATCCCGGCGAGATTGAGTTAAATACACGCAAAGATAATCTTGAAAATGGTATTCCTGTAATTGATGAAGTTTGGGAAAAGATTAATTCCTTAGTTAAGTAATATTGCTTGTCTTTAAAAGAGGTGAATTTTATGGAATATATTATTGGTATATTAATTCTGGTGTCATTTATATGTCTTGCCGTATATGCTGCCAGAGGCGGAAACCTTATGATGGGTATGCTTATTATGGCTATTATATGGACAGTTCTTCCTATGATAGGCTTTAAGCTGGTAACTAATCCTGATTTTATATCAGCCAATCAGGACTTGGTTAATCTTTCATGGATAGATGCCTTTACAAAGGTTTTCCAAAGTGGACCTGAAGGTTGGGGTACAGTTCTTGTTAATGTAGTATTCGGTGCATGGTTTGGACGTGTTCTTCTTACAACAGGTATTGCATCAACTTTAATAAGAAAAACAACAGAGCTTGGCGGTGATAAGCCTGCTATTACCTGTATTTTGCTTTGTGCTGTTACAACTGCTATCTTCTCTTCACTTTTTGGTGCAGGTGCAGTTGTTGCAATAGGCGTTATCATTTTACCTATATTTATGTCACTTGGTATTCCTAAGGTGCTTTCAGTATGCTCCTTTATGTTAAGTATAGGTGCAGGTATGTTTATTAACCCTGTATTATTTGGTCAGTATACTGCATTCTTCCTTGATGAAGCAGGTAAGACTACATATCCTTATGAAACTTATGTTCATTGGGGCAGTATTGCTCTTGGTGTTCAGCTTGCATTCACTTGCGTTCTTATTCTCTTTACTACGAGAAAGAAAAAAACTGTTCATTCATGGGCTGCACAAAGACCTGTAAGAGCAAAGAGAGATACAGCTCCGGGTTTATCACTCCTTACACCTTTTATACCTGTATTTTTACTTATAGTGTTTAAAGTTCCGATTATTTTAGGTTTCTTAATTGGTGGTTTTTATGCTTTACTTGTATGCGGCAGATTAAAGAATTTTAGAACAGCTTGCAGAACATTTAACAAGGACTTTTTTGATGGTGTTGTCGATACAGCGCCGCTTGTAGGCTTCCTTTTAATTGTACCTATGTTTAACAAGGCTGCTGAGCTTTGTATACCTTATTTCAATGTGTTATTTAATGGTATAATTCCTAACAATACACTTATTATATCAATAGCCTTTATGGTATTGGCACCATTAGGATTATTTAGAGGTCCATTTACATTATTTGGTTGTGGTGCTGCTACACTTGGAATTTTAAAGGGTATTGGTTTTTCAACTATGTATCTTGCGCCATTAATGATTGCTGCAACTACTGTAATGAATGTTTCATGTTGTATTACCCAGTCATGGATCGTATGGGGTATAAGCTATGCTAAGATTTCAACAAAAGATTTTATGAAGATGAGTGTTATTTCAGGCTGGATAATTTGTATTATATTACAGGCGATTACATACTTTATGTTTGGTTAAGGAGGGTAAATTTTTATGGATAGAAAGGTAAGAATGGGTATTGACGTAGGAGGTACTCATACTAAGGCTGTAGTTATTGATAATGCTACTCACGAAATAATTGGAAAGTCATCTGTAAAGACTACTCACGATGACAAATATGGTGTTGCGACAGGTGTTGTTCAAGCCTTTGTAAATTGTATGAAGGAAAATAATATTAAGCCTGAGGATGTAATATTTGTTGCTCATTCTACAACACAGGCAACCAATGCCCTTATTGAAGGTGATGTTGCCACTGTAGGAATAATAGGTATGGGGCAGAAAGGTATTGAAAGCTTTTTGGCAAAGCGCCAGACAAAGCTTAAAGATATTGATCTTGGCTCAGGCAGAAAGATTAAAATTAAAAACAGATATATCAAGTCTGAGGATATAGATGAAATGACTGTTACAAAGGCAGTTAAGGAGCTTTCTAATGAGGGCGCAAATGTTATTGTGGCATCAGAGGCTTTTGGTGTGGATGACATTGCAGGCGAAGAATTTGTATATGACATTGCTCACAATAAACTTGGATTTGAAACAACGGTTGCATCAGATATTACAAAGTTATATGGATTGACAAGAAGAACCAGAACTGCTGCAATTAATGCAAGTATACTTCCTAAAATGCTTAACACTGCAAATTCAACTGAGGAAAGTGTAAGAAGTGCAGGTGTTAATGTTCCTCTTATGATAATGAGAGGTGACGGTGGCGTTATGGAAATAAATGAAATGAAAAAAAGACCTGTATTAACAATGCTTTCAGGTCCTGCTGCCTCAGTTATGGGTTCACTTATGTATTTAAGAGCAAGTAACGGTGTATATTTTGAAGTAGGCGGTACTACCGTAAATATAGGAGTTATTAAAAATGGACGTCCTGCCATTGACTACTCTATTGTAGGTGGTCACAGAACATATATAAGCTCTCTTGATGTAAGAGTATTAGGTGTTGCAGGCGGTTCTATGATAAGAGTTAATAAAAATGGTGTTCACGATGTAGGTCCTCGTTCTGCTCATATAGCAGGTCTTGATTATGCTGTTTTCACTGATGAAAGCGAAATTGTAGACCCACAGCTTGAATTCTTTTCACCAAAGGAAGGGGATCCAGCTGATTATGTAGCCATTAAGCTTAAAAGCGGAAAGAGAATTACAATTACAAATAGCTGTGCTGCTAATGTATTGGGTCTTGTTAAGCCTACAGATTTCTCTTATGGTAATGTAAATTCTGCAAGAAAGGCTATGCAGCCTATAGCAGATTATTTGGGTATTACTGTTGAACAGGTGGCAGAGCAGATATTAACAAGAGCTTATGAAAAAATTTCTCCTATTATTATGGAGCTTGCTGAAAAATATAAACTTGAGCATGACCAAATTTCCCTTGTAGGTGTTGGCGGCGGTGCTACATCTCTCATTGGCTTTGTAGCTAAGAAAATGAATATTAAGTACAGTGTGCCTGAAAATGCAGAGGTAATTTCATCCATTGGTGTTGCTCTTGCAATGGTAAGAGATGTTGTCGAAAGAGTAGTGCCTAATCCAACTCCTGATGACATCAGAAGTATTAAGATTGAGGCAATAAACAAGGCTGTTGAGAGCGGTGCGGCTCATGATTCTGTAGAGGTACATATTGAAATTGATCCTCAGACATCTAAGCTTACAGCTATTGCAACAGGCTCAACAGAGGTTAAGACAACTGATTTATTAAAGGAATGTTCAGAGGCAGAGGCAAGAAAACTTGCGGCTGATGATCTTAGAACAACAGGAGATAAGCTTAATCTTGTAGGACAGACTAAGAATTTCTATGTTTATAATACGGAAAATAAGGGTAAATCACCTTTGAGAATACTTGATAAAAAGGGATTTATTAAGGTTCAGAGAACAGACGGTAAAATTACTATGTGTAAGGCAACATCTTACAGAAGTGTGGTTTCATCTATGTGGGAGGAGCTTTCAATATTCAAAGCAGATTCTATTTTAAGACCTGACTATTACATTTGTGTAGGAGCAAGAGTAATGGACTTTAACGGCTCTGTGGACTTAGAGCAGATTTTAATGCTTATGGATGTTGAAATGCAGATGGTAGATGGCAGTGAAGATATTATTGTTGTAGGTGCAAAGAATCAGTTGTAATAAATACAAGGAGAGAGCGTTATGGGAAAAATGACTAGGGAGCTTGTGAATGCTTTTCTTGGAAAGAAGAGAGAAATTAAAATTGAAGAAGAA
>CABVEG010000019.1 GCA_902497185.1 uncultured Eubacteriales bacterium
GGCAACCCTTGGGATACAGAAAGAGTTCCCGGTGGTTCATCAGGCGGCAGTGCTGCTGCTGTAGCTGCTCAGGAGGTTACTTATGCTCTTGGCTCTGATACAGGCGGATCTATAAGACAGCCTTGTTCATTCTGTGGTGTAAGCGGTATTAAGCCTACTTATGGTGCTGTTTCAAGATATGGACTTGTTGCTTTCGCATCATCTCTTGACCAGATTGGTCCTGTTGGCAGAGATATTAAGGACTGTGCTGAAGTTCTTTCAATTATCAGTGGGCACGATGCCAAGGATTCAACTTCCATAAAAAGACCTGTATTTGATTTTTCAACTTGCTTTGACGGTGATTTAAAGGGTATGAAGATTGGTATTCCAACTAACTATTTTGGCAAGGGTCTTGATGAAGATGTTAAAAAGCCTGTTTTAGAGGCTGCTGAAACATTAAAGAAATTAGGTGCTGAAATCGAAGAATTTGAAATGAATATTGTGGATTATGCGATCCCTACTTACTATGTTTTAGCTTGTGCTGAGGCAAGCTCAAATCTTTCAAGATATGATGGTATTAAGTACGGTTACAGAAAGAGAGATTGTGAGGACTTAATGGAGGTTTACTTAACATCAAGAAGTGAGGGCTTTGGTATGGAGGTTAAGAGAAGAATTATGCTTGGTTCCTTCGTATTAAGCTCTGGTTATTATGATGCTTACTATAACAAGAGCTTAAAGGTTAGAGGTCTTATTAAAAAGAGCTTTGATGAAGCTTTTGAAAAGTATGATATGATTTTATCACCTGTTGCGCCAACAACTGCTTATAAGATTGGCGAAAACTCTTCTGACCCTCTTAAAATGTATTTAGGTGATATTTATACAGTATCCGTAAACCTTGCAGGTATTCCTGCCGTATCTGTGCCTTGTGGTTTTGGCAAAACAGGTATGCCTGTTGGTATGCAGTTAATAGGCAATGTCTTTGAAGAGCCTAAACTTGTAAGAGCTGCTTACGCTTTCCAAAAGGCAACGGATTTCCACACTAAAAAGCCTGAAATGGTTGAAGAGAAGGGAGGAAATAACTAATGAATTATCAGATGGTAGTAGGCTTAGAGGTACACGTTGAGCTATCCACTAAGTCAAAGATTTTTTGCAGCTGTACAACTGAGTTTGGCGGAGAGCCTAATACTCATGTTTGTCCTGTTTGTTCAGGTATGCCGGGTGTGCTTCCCGTATTAAACAAAAAGGTTGTTGACTTTGCAATAAGAGCAGGTCTTGCTACTAATTGTGAAATTACAAGATACAATAAATTTGACAGAAAAAATTATTTCTATCCCGATCTTCCAAAGGCTTATCAGGTAAGCCAGTTGTATTTGCCTATTTGCAGAAACGGTAAGGTTGAAATTGATGTAAATGGAGAAAAGAAATATATCGGTATTCACGAAATCCATATGGAAGAGGATGCTGGTAAATTAGTTCATGACCCTTGGGATGATTGTACACTTGTTGACTACAACAGATGTGGTGTACCACTTCTTGAAATTGTATCTGAACCGGATTTCAGAAGTGCTGATGAAGTAATTGCTTATCTTACAAAGTTAAGAGAAACTATGATGTATCTTGGTGTTTCTGATTGTAAGATGCAGGAAGGTTCTATGAGAGCCGATGTAAATATTTCTGTAATGCCTATGGGTTCAAATAAATTTGGTACTCGTACAGAAATGAAGAATATGAACTCATTTAAGGCTATTTACAAGGCTATTAACTATGAGGCTAAAAGACAAATTGAAATTCTTGAATCAGGCGGTGTTGTTACTCAGGAAACCAGAAGATGGGATGACAATAAGGATGCCAGTTTTGCAATGAGAAGTAAGGAAAATGCACAGGACTACAGATATTTCCCTGAGCCTGACCTTCTTCCTATTGAGATAAGCGATGAGTGGATTCAGAATACAGTTGATAATATGCCTGAGCTTCCTGAGGCTAAAAGAGCAAGATATATGTCTGAATTTGGTCTTTCTGAATATGATGCATCAGTTATTACAGCTGAAAGACAGGTTGCCTATATTTTTGAGGATGCTACAAAGATTTGCGGCAAGCCTAAGGAAGTATGTAATTATGTAATGGGCGAGCTTATGAGATTAATGAGCGAAACAGGTACTCTCGCTGAGGAGCTTGAAATGGACCCTGCAAAGATTGCACAGATTATTGAGCTTGTTGCTGAAGGAAAGATTAACAGAACTGCTGCTAAGGAAGTATTTGAGGCTGTATTTAAGGAAAATGTAGAGCCAGCTAAGTATATTGAGGAGCATGATCTTGCAATGGTTGATAATTCTGATGAGGTTGAATCAATTATTACTCAGGTTATTAATGATAATCCTAAGTCTATTGAGGACTTAAAGGCAGGTAAGGCTAAGGCAAGAGGCTTCCTTGTAGGTCAGACTATGAAGGCGTTAAAGGGCAAGGCTAACCCACAGACTGTTAATAAGATATTAGATGAAAAATTAGCTGAAATTTTATAATATTAAAAAGTCGGAGTTTTATGCTCCGACTTTTTAATATATGAACCTTTTTAAATTTGGTCTAATGCCTGTTGAATATCAGCAATAATATCATCGACATTTTCTATACCTACAGACATTCTTATAAGCTCAGGCTTAACACCGCAGTCAACAAGCTGTTGATCTGTAAGCTGTCTGTGAGTAGATGAAGCAGGGTGAAGTACTCCTGTTCTTGCGTCGGCAACGTGGCAAACAATGTTAGCAAGCTTTAAACTGTCCATAAACTTAACTGATGCCTCTCTGCCTCCCTTTGGTCCAAAGGCTATAACACCGCTGCAGCCATTTGGAAGATATTTTTGAGCTAAAGCATAATCAGGGCTTGACATTAAGCCGGGATAGCTTACCCATTCAATTTTTTCATTTGATTCAAGGTATTTAGCAACCTTTAAAGCATTTGAACTATGTCTTTCCATTCTCAAATGGAGAGTTTCAAGTCCTAAGTTAAGTAAAAATGCATTCATAGGAGCAGGAGTTGAGCCTAAATCTCTCATTAACTGTACTCTTGCCTTTGCAATATATGCAGCCTTGCCAAAATGCTCTGTATAAACCACACCGTGATAGCTTTCATCAGGAGTAGTCATTTCAGGGAATTTACCGCTTGCCGCCCAATCAAAGTTGCCGCTGTCAATTATAACACCACCAAGGCTGACAGCATGACCGTCCATATACTTTGATGTTGAGTGAATAACAATATCAGCACCAAATTCAATAGGTCTGCAAAGTATAGGTGTAGGGAATGTGTTGTCAATAATAAGAGGAATATTATTGCTGTGAGCAAGGTTTGCGAACTTTTCAATATCAAGAACCTTTAATGCCGGGTTTGCAAGAGTTTCACCGAATACAATTCTTGTATTTGGTTTAACTAATTTCTGTAATTCTTCAAGGCTTGTTTCAGGATCAACAAATGTTACGTCAATGCCGAACTTTTTTAAAGTAACTGAAAGTAAATTAAATGTACCGCCGTAAATCGTTGTTGAGCTTATAATATGATCACCTGAGTGACATATGTTCATTATTGATATGAGAGATGCTGCCTGTCCTGCTGATGTAAGCATTGCACCTACACCGCCTTCAAGATCTGCAATCTTTTTTTCAACTGCATCTGCTGTAGGATTAGCTAGTCTTGTGTAGAAAAAGCCGTCTGTATTTAAGTCGAATAAGTCACCCATTGTTTGAGTTGATTCATATTTATATGTTGTGCTTTGTACAATAGGCACTACTCTTGGCTCTCCATCTTTTGGAGTGTAGCCGGACTGAATACATTTTGTTTCAATTTTCATTTCTATTACCTCCAATTGTATAATTTATACTATATTAACACAATATTCCTACTTTTGCAATATTCAGTTATATGATATAATTAACACAGAGGTGAGTTTTATGTTTTGGTATGAAAGAACAAGAATGATTTTAGGTAATGAGGCTATTGATAAATTAAAGGAAGCAAGTGTAATCATATTTGGTATAGGAGGAGTAGGCTCTTTTGTATCTGAGGCTGTTGCAAGGGCAGGTGTTGGTAAAATCACTCTTGTAGATAATGATAAGGTTTCTCTTACTAATATTAACAGGCAGATAGTTGCCTTAAACAGTACGGTGGGAAAGATGAAAACTGAGGTTATGGCTGAAAGAATAAAGGATATTAATCCTGAATGTGATGTTAAATGTGTAAATGAATTTATTTTGTATGATAATATAAATGATGTAATTAATGAAAAATTTGATTATTGCGTAGACGCCGTAGACACTGTTACAGCTAAGCTTGCAATAATAATGAAATGTAACGAATTAAATATTCCCGTTATAAGCAGTATGGGCACGGGAAATAAATTAAATCCTGAAATGCTTGAAGTAGCGGATATTTATAAGACTTCAGTATGTCCCCTTGCAAAGGTTATGAGAAAAGAATTGAAAGCAAGGGGAGTTAAAAGTCTTAAAGTTTGTTACAGCAAGGAAGAGCCTGTTACTCCTCTTGAAAGTAAAGAGGTTACAAATAAGAGGAGTACACCGGGAAGCATTAGCTTTGTTCCAAGCGTTGCAGGGCTTATTATAGGCGGTGAGGTTGTAAAGGGGATTGTAAACCTGCGGATTTAAGTCTGCAACGCTTTTAATAGCTCTGCTCTTTTGTATAGTTTTTTGTGGATTTTATTAAGATACTGTAACCTCCGTTAATAGGTCGTAATTTATTGAAATTCAAAATTAAATTTAAAACTCTTCTTCAGGGTATTCAAGGGCATCAAGTGAGTCCTTATGGCAGTTTTTAGTCGAGAAGTATGCACAATGACTGCATTTAGGCTCATCAATAAATCGGCTTGGAATTTCAGGAAGAGGCTTATAATTTTGACAGGTTTTTCTCTTATATACTCTCATAATATTACTCCTTTTTAGGTTTATAATTATATTTTAAAGCATAAAGCAAAAAATATTCTAAGATGTAAAAAAATTACTTGCATTTATTTTTTTTTAGTGATATAATTATTGTGTTAAATGTTGTTTCGCAGGAGAGTGGGTTATACCCACTCTTGTTTTATATTAATTTTAAAACAAAGAAAGGAGTCGGTTTTTTGCAGGCTAAGGATATTGTAAAACTTACAGAGAAGGCTGTTATGCCTATATTGGAGAGTAAGGGCTTTGAGTTTGTAGACTGTGAGTTTGTTAAGGAAGGTCCTGACTGGTACTTGAGAGTATATATTGACAAAGAGGGCGGTATTGGAATCAATGACTGCGAATTTGTAAGCAGAGCTTTAGATGAAAAATTGGGTGATGACCTTACAGAGCAGCCTTATATTATGGAAGTTAGCTCTCCCGGCATTGACAGAGTATTAAAGAGGGATAAGGAATATATTAAATACAAGGACCGATTAGTTGATGTGAAACTTTTTAAGGCAATTGACGGATGTAAGGAGTTTAGAGGTAATCTTGTAGGTCTTGTAGATGATAATGTAGTTATTACTGCCGAATCGGGAGAAAGAATGGAATTTAATAAAAAAGATGTTGCCGCTACCAGATTAGCTGTAATTTTTTAACATAGGAGGATAATTAAAGGAAATGGACAGTAAGGAATTAATTTTAGCTCTTGACATTGTGGGTAAGGAAAAAGGCATTGACAAGGAAGTTATTTTTGAGGCTATTGAAAATTCATTAGTAACTGCCTGTAAAAAGGTTTATGGCAATTACTCAAATATGAGAGTTGAAATTGACAGAGAAACAGGTGAAATGAGAGCATTTGCTCAAAGAGAAGTAGTTGAAGAAGTTGTAGACGATTTTACGGATATTTCACTTGAGGATGCAAGGGAGTTAAATCCTACTTATGAGTTAGGTGATTTTGTTGATAGTGATATAACTCCGAAAGACTTTGGCAGAAGTGCTGCGCAGAGTGCAAAGCAGATTGTTGTGCAGAAACTGAGAGAAGCTGAAAGAGAAAAGGTTTATAATGAATTTGCCGCAAAGGAAAGAGAATGTGACACTGCTATAGTGGAAAGAATTGACAGCAGAGGCAATGTAATTGTTAAACTTGGCAAAATGGATGCGGTTTTACAGCAGACAGAACAGATTCCCGGAGAAACTTATAAGGTTAATGACAGAATCAAAGTTTATATTTTAAAAGTTGTTAAGACCAGCAAAGACCCTCAGATAAAGGTTTCAAGAACACATTATGAGCTTATTAAGAGATTATTTGAGCTTGAATCACCTGAGGTATTTGATGGCACAGTTGAAATTAAGGGTATTGCAAGAGAGGCAGGCTCAAGAACAAAGATGGCTGTTTACTCTAATGTTGAGGGTGTAGATGCTGTTGGCGCCTGTGTCGGACAAAACGGTTCAAGAGTTGACGCTATTGTTGATGAACTTCACGATGAAAAAATTGACGTAATACCTTGGAGCGAAAATCCTGCTGAATATATTAATGCAGCATTAAGACCTGCAAAGGTTGTAGCTGTTGAAATTAATGAGAGCGAGGAAGAAAAAAGTGCAAAGGTTGTTGTGCCTGATACACAGCTTTCACTTGCTATAGGTAAGGAAGGACAGAATGTAAGACTTGCTGCCAAGCTTACAGGATGGAAGATTGACATTAAGAGTGAATCTCAGGCAAGAGCAACTGATTTCATTAATTTTGAAACAGTTGAATCTGAAGATGAGGACACTGAAGAATAATTTTTCGGGGAGGTAATTCTTTATGATCAAAAAGAAAGTACCTATGAGAAAATGCACAGGCTGTCAGGAAATGAAAAATAAAAAGGAGCTTATAAGGGTTGTCAGAAATGATGCCGGAGAGTTTTCCCTTGATACTACGGGTAAGAAGCCGGGCAGAGGGGCTTATGTATGCAGGAATATTGAATGTCTTGAAAAAGCCTGCAAGAACAAGGGGTTGGAACGTTCTTTTAAGACATCTGTGCCAAAGGACTTATATGAGGAATTAAAAAAACAGCTGGGGGAAAGCAATGAATAGAAAATTACAATCAATGCTTTCTCTTTGTCAGAAGGCCGGTAAAATTGTTACAGGTGAGGACACGGTTGAAATTAATATTAAATCAGGAGATGCAATTCTTGTAATTATAGCAGGGGATGCATCTGAAAATACTAAAAATAAATTTGAGAATAAGTGTAAATACTATAATATTCCATTTTTTATTTATTCCACCAAAGAAGAACTAAGCAGATGTATCGGCAAGTATAACAGGTCGGTATTTGCAATTACTGAAAAAAATTTTGCAGATAAGATTGAAATGGAGCTTAGTGATATGATGTAATGTAGTAATTTTGAAATAGGAGGTGTTTCTTTTGTCAAAGACTAGAGTATATGAATTAGCAAAGACATTGGAAATCAGTAACAAGGAGCTTCTTGAAAGGCTTAAGGAAATGGGCATTGAGGCAAAGAGTCATTCAAGCGGTATTGAGGAGGCAGACGTAAACAGGGTTTTAGATGCTTTTGCTAAAAAGGATAAGACATCTGAAAAGAAAGAGGAGCCTAGGGCAGAGAAAAAGCCTGAGAAAAAAGGGGACAACAAGACAGAGAAAAAGCCTGAAAAGAGGGCGGATAAAGGAACTGATTCAAAGAAGAATAAAAAGCCTGAAAGAAAGTTTGAGCCTGAAAAGGAAATTGTTGCTGAAGATGAAGGCAATTCAAAGAGAAATAAGAAAAAGAATAAGAAAAACAAAAATAAGGGCTTTAGTCAGCCTACACCAATCGTTGAAGAAAGTAAAGATGAAGAAATTCTTGAAATTCAGATTGCAGACAGTATTTCAGTAAAGGAATTAGCTGAAAAAATTAATAAGCCTTCATCTGCTGTAATTATGCAGCTTATGAAATTTGGTGTAATGGCATCTGCCAATCAGGAAATTGATTTTGAAACGGCTGAAAAGGTTTGTGAAAACTTTGATATTATTGTTGAAAAGGCAGAGGAAATTGACCTTCTTGAAGAAGCATTTAGAGAAGAAGTTGATGATGAAGCTGATTTAGAGGAAAGACCTCCTGTTGTTGTAGTTATGGGTCACGTTGATCACGGTAAGACATCTTTACTTGATTCAATAAGACACTCTCATGTAACAGCAAAGGAAGCAGGCGGTATTACACAGCACATAGGTGCCTACACTGTTTCCATTAACGGCAAGCCTATTACATTCTTGGATACACCTGGTCACGAGGCTTTTACAGCAATGAGAATGAGAGGTGCTCAGGTAACTGATATTGCGATTCTTGTAGTTGCTGCCGATGACGGTGTTATGCCTCAGACTATTGAAGCCATTAACCATGCAAAGGCTGCAGGAGTGGAAATAATTGTTGCCATTAACAAGATTGATAAACCGGGTGCTAATCCTGAAAGAGTTAAGCAGGAATTAGTAGAATATGGTTTAGTATCTGAGGACTGGGGTGGAGATACTATATGTGTACCTGTTTCAGCAGTAAGCAAAGAGGGTATTGATTCACTTCTTGAAATGATTATACTTGTTGCGGAAATGAAGGAATTAAAGGCTAATCCTAACAAGAGAGCAAGAGGTAACATTATTGAGGCACAGCTTGACAAGGGCAGAGGTGCAGTAGCAACTGTACTTGTACAGAGCGGTACACTTAATGTCGGTGATCCTATTGTTGCAGGCTCTTCATACGGAAGAATAAGGGCAATGATGAACGACAAGGGTCAGAAGGTTAAGAAAGCAGGTCCTTCTATGCCTGTTGAGATTTTAGGTCTTAATGAAGTGCCTATGGCAGGCGATATGTTCTATGTAGCTGAAAATGAAAAGAAGGCAAGACAGGTTGCCGAATCAGTAATAGCAAAGAGCAGAGAGGAATTGATTAAGGAAACACCACAGAAGGTAAGCCTTGACGACTTATTTAATCAGATACAAAGCGGTAATGTTAAGGAACTTAACATTGTAATTAAGGCTGATGTTCAGGGCTCAGTTGAGGCTGTTAAGCAGAGTCTTGAAAAGCTTTCAAATGATGAGGTTAGAATCAGAACTATTCACGGAGGTGTTGGTGCCGTAACTGAATCTGATGTTATGCTTGCAAGTGCATCAAATGCCATTATTATCGGTTTTAACGTAAGACCTGAGGCATCTGCAAAGAATGTTGCAGAGGATCAGAAAGTTGACATTAGATTATACAGGGTTATTTACAATGCTATTGAAGATATAACTGCTGCTATGAAGGGTATGCTTGACCCTGTATATGAAGAAAAAATTGTTGGTCATGCTGAAATCAGACAGATTTTCAAAGCCAGCGGTGTAGGCACTATTGGCGGCTCTTATGTTACTGACGGTAAGTTTGTAAGAAATGCAAAAGTAAGAATCATAAGAGATGGTATTGTTGTATATGATGGTGAGCTTGCCACTTTAAGAAGATTTAAGGATGATGTTAAGGAAGTAAATGCAGGTTATGAATGTGGTTTACTCTTTAACAAGTTTAATGATATTAAGGAAGGCGATATTGTTGAAGCCTTCGTTATGGAGGAAATTAAGCGTTAATGAAAACTAATAACAGAATGATTCGTATTAATGACGAAATCAAAAAGGAACTTTCTGAAATTATTAGAGCTGACTTAAAGGACCCACGAGTAGGTGTAATCACTTCAGTGCTTAAGGTTGAAACAACAAATGACCTTAAGTACTGCAAGGTGTATATAAGTGTTCTTGGTGACGAGGAAAAGAAAAATGAGGTTATGTCAGTACTTAAGGGTGCGGCAGGCTTTATGAGAAGTCTTATTGCCAGAAGAATTAATTTGAGAATTACTCCCGAATTTAATTTTATTCTGGATGATTCCTTGGATTACAGCTTTAAGATTGACAAAATTCTTAAGGAAATAAACAATGAAAACTAGGAGGTAATTGTATGTACGAAAATTCCATAATTAAGGATATTGAAAATGTACAGACAATATACATTACAGGGCATACAAATCCTGACGGTGACTGCATAGGTTCTACCTTCGGATTTGCTCTTGCTATGGCTAAACTTGGCAAAAAGCCTGTAATACTCCTTGAGGATTATGCTGAAAGGTTTAATATATTAGAAGGCTGTGAATATGTGTTTAAGGGTGATTATACACAGATAAAGCCTGAAATTATGTTTTCCATAGACTGCGGTAGTAAGGAAAGACTTGGAAGTGCTGAAAGTGTATTTGAACGGGCTGATTATACCTACAACATTGATCACCATATAAGCAATACCGGCTTTGCTGATGTCAATATTGTAAATGGTGCTGCATCATCAGCCTGTGAGGTTGTATATGAAATTATAAGCAAATTTGTGGATATTGATAAGGATATTGCAACAGCACTTTACACCGGTTTACTTACGGATACGGGAGGGTTCAGACATAACTGTACATCTGAAAGAACTCATCAGATTGCCGGTAAGCTGGTGGCTTTAGGTGTTGATACTCCTGAAATTCACACTAAGTTTTTAATGGAGCATAGCCTTACTGAGGCAAAAATATTTGCAAGAGCAATCAGTAAAATGGAGCTTAAAAATAAAATTGCCTACACCTATGTAACAAAGGAGGATATGGAAAGCTGCAGCGCATCGCCTAAAAATCTTGATGCAATAGTAGGCTATCTTCTTAATACAGAGGGAGCAGAGGTTTCCATATTTGCCAGTGAACGTGAAAATAATATTGTTAAATTAAGCTTTCGTTCAAAAAATATTGATGTGAATGCTGTTGCGGCTCTATATGGCGGCGGTGGACATATACTGGCAGCAGGGGCAGCAACAGAGGGAAACATAAATGATATTTTAAGTAATGTTATAAAAGAAGTTGAAAAAAGACTGGGATAATATGACAGATAATAACTCAATTATAGGTGTAATAAATATTTATAAGGAAAAGGGCTATACCTCCCATGATGTTGTTAATATAGTAAGAAAGCATCTTGGCAGAATTAAAACAGGGCATACGGGAACTCTTGACCCTGATGCGGAAGGTGTTTTGCCAATCTGTGTGGGCAAGGCAACAAAGCTGGCTGATTATATTGGGGCAGATGTTAAGGAGTATAAGGCTGAAATTACTCTTGGCATAAGTACAACAACGGAAGATATTTCAGGAGATATTATTGAAAAAAGAGAGGTAAGCTCTACAGTTGACGAGGTTAAAGCTGCAATTAACAGCTTTGTAGGTGAGTATCATCAGAAGCCGCCTATGTATTCTGCCATAAAAGTAAATGGTAAAAAACTTTATGAACTTGCTCGTGAAGGCAAAGAAATTGACAGAAAAACAAGACTTATAAACATTTATGAAATAAGAAATATAAAAGCCTTGGATAAGAATAAATATGAATTTTATGTTCTTTGCTCCAAGGGAACATACATCAGAACTCTTTGCAAGGATATAGGAGAAAAGCTGGGCTGTGGCGGATGTATGTCTGACCTTACAAGAACAAGAAGCGGTAACTTCTATATTGAAAACAGTATTAAGATAAATGATTTTAAGGAGCTTGTTGAAGATAACAGATTAAATGATATTTTAATTCCCGTTGAAAAAGTGTTAAGTAATTATAAAATTGTACATATAAGTTCCAAGGCGGAAAAATATGTGTTAAACGGAAATAAAATAAGCTTTGCTTATTTGTCTGAAAAGGATTTAAAGGAAGGCGATAAAGCAATGGCTGTATTTGATAATAAAAAGATTGTAGGTATTTATGAGGCGATAGGGGATTTTATAAAACCTATAACAATGTTGATTTAAGGTGATTTTATGCAGGTTATAGAAACAGAACAATTTAATATAAAGGAACCAACGGCAGTTACGTTAGGTAATTTTGATGGTATACATTTAGGGCATCAGGAGCTTATTAAAACTGTACTTAAATACTCTAAGGAACAAGGGCTTAAAAGTGTTGTTTTTTCTTTTGAGCCTCATCCTGTAGAATTTTTTGGCAGAAATAATGAGTTTAAAACAATGTTCTCAGTTAATGAGAAAAAATATATAATAGAAACCTTAGGTGTTGATGTGCTTATACAGTATCCTTTTAATGGCAAGTTTGCATCTATGTCACCAAATGAGTTTATGAACCTTCTTGTTGAAAAGACAAACTGTAGGGTTTTGGTTGTAGGAGAAAATTACTGTTTTGGTAAGAATAGAGTTGGAAATATTGATACTCTTAAAAAGCTTGGTGAAGAAAGAGGAATAAATGTAATAGGTATTCCACGAGTAAAAATTCACGATGTAAGAGTGAGCAGCACAAGAATCAGAGGTCTTATTAATTACGGTGATATGGAAAAGGTAACGAAGCTTCTTAATAAGCCTTATTTTGCTATGGGTGAAATTGTACACGGTGATGAAAGAGGAAGGGTTATGAATTTTCCGACAATTAATATGGAACCTCCTTTAAAGAAACTT
>CABVEG010000020.1 GCA_902497185.1 uncultured Eubacteriales bacterium
GCTTAAAACAAGTGCGGTAATTACAGCAGTGGGTCCGGGAACTATGGTGACATCAATGTCATTTTCATAGCAAAGCCTTATTAAATCTTCTCCCGGGTCTGATATGCCGGGCATACCTGCGTCTGTAACCAGAGCTATATTTTTACCTGCTTTAAGCATATTTATAAGCTGGGGACCTTTTGTATCCTTGTTGTGTTCATAATAGCTTGTCAGAGGTGTTTTTATATCAAAATGATTGAGGAGCTTAACACTTTGCCTTGTGTCCTCGGCTGCAATAAGGTCAACCTCTCCAAGTATCCTTATTGCTCTTAGTGTCATATCCTCCATATTACCTATTGGTGTACCACATATATACAGCATATTTTCTCCTAATAATTAATTGTAATAGATATTGTAGACTTCATCGGTATATGTGCCATCGGCTTTGTAAATTATAAGGGCAGGACGAATCTTTAAACCGGGCTTGCCACCCTTTGAAAGCTCAATTAACACAAGTTCGGGTGCTTTGTTGATACGTGGCTGAATCAACTCCATAGTCTTTGGCTCCATATTGTGATTTCTTGCTGAAACAAATATATCGGCAAGTCTTTCGCATCTGTGCACCATATACATTCTGCCGCCGTATTTAAGCATTTTGTTTGCAGCAGAAAAGACATCATCAATATTGCACAATATTTCGTGTCTTGATATTGCTTTTGGAGAGCTTTCGTTAATATATCCGGAGTTGTCAGACATATATGGTGGATTGCAGGTTATTACATTAAATGAAGATGCTTTAAAGTACTTTGTACATTCGTTTATATCACCTGTAACTATATTAATTTTATCTTCAAGACCATTAAGTTTGACTGAACGCCTTGCCATATCAGCAATTTGCTCCTGAATTTCTATGGCAGAAAAGTGTTTTCCTTTGGTTTTAGCTTCCAGAAGTATGGGTATAATACCTGTACCGGTGCATAAGTCAAGGGCTGTTTCACCTTTTTTTATTTTTGCAAAACCGCTTAAAAGCACTGCATCAATACCAAAACAAAACCCACTGCTGTTTTGTATGATTTTATAGCCGTTACGATGAAGGTCATCTATTCTTTCGTTTTCTGATAACATTAATCAAGTATATCCTTTAAATCTTCTTTTGAAAAGTTTTCTTCTTTACGATGTCGTCTTTTTAAAATTGTAATTTCATCCGGACTGAAAAAACTTATGCCTATGTCATTTTTAGGTTGTTTTTTAATAGCCGCCTTAATTACCTGCTTTAATACATTCACACTTAAAACTTCGCCCTGACCTTCAGGGGTATCAATAATATCACCCTCTTTAGGCAAATCTTTTAAAAGATATTCATATGCATCCTGTTCATACTTAAGACAGCACATAAGTCTGCCGCAGACACCTGAAATTTTAGAAGGGTTAAGAGATAAGCCCTGATCCTTTGCCATTTTTATGCTTACAGGGTGGAAATCACCTAAAAATGTAGCACAGCACAATGTTCTGCCGCATATGCCAATACCGTTTACATATTTTGCTTCATCTCGTACACCTATTTGTCTTAACTCAATTCTTGTTCTGAATACAGACGCAAGATCCTTTACAAGCTCTCTAAAGTCAATTCTGCCGTCAGCAGTAAAGTAGAATATAAGTTTATTATTGTCAAATGTAAGCTCTGTAGCAATAAGTCTCATTTCAAGACCGTGATTTTTTATTTTTTCAACACATATTTCAAATGCTTCTTTTTCTTTTTCCTTGTTGTATTTATTTTTTTCAATATCTTCGTCAGTTGCCATTCTTGTAACAGGCTTAAGAGGAGGAATAATATCTTCCTCACTGACCTCTCTGTTTGGTATAACTACGGTACCAAACTCCATACCTCTTGCAGTTTCAACTATTACATTTTGACCATATAAAAATTCAGTATTTTCAGGGTCAAAGTAATAAATTTTTCCTGCTTTTTTAAATCTAACACCTACTACTATCATTCTATTTCTCCTTTATTTTAAAAAACAGTGTTTCAAGCAACAGTTGTACATTTCCGTTGTGACTTAGTTTGTTTCTTGTGTCATTTATGGCATCGCAGCGGTTAATTAACTGAAATTCTGTTGCCTTATCCGCTATTTCTTGAGTTTGGGGCATTTTATCTTTTTGAATAAGACGACTGTCATTTCCTGTCATTTTAAGGACAAGAGCATCTCTGTATACAAGATACATTATTTCAAGTATTTCATCAAGTGAGCTTCGCTGTTCTTTAAGTTTGTCAACAAGAGAATAAAGCTCAATCATATCAGCGCTTTCAAGGCTTATTGACGTTTCTATTGCCAAATCCCTTATATCCCTAAATTCCTGAGAATTAATAAGCTCCTTTGCTTTGCCTATGCTGCCCTGTGAATAAATGCTGTAAAGCTGTGCCTGTTCAGGGGTAACATTTTGTTTTTTTTCAAGATAGTCTGCTACTATACTATAGGGCAGGGGATGAAGTTTAAACATAACACATCTTGAAAGAATAGTTACTAAAAATTTATTGTAATTTTCACATAACAAGAGGAATATTCCGTATTCAGGAGGTTCTTCCAATGTTTTGAGAAAAGCATTTTGGGCAAGTATATTCATTTTGTCTGCATCAGGTATAATAAATATTTTATACTTATTTCTGTAAGGTTTCAATGTAATATTTTTGACAATTTGCTCTCTTACATCAGATACGGTAATATCCTTTTTTTGGTGAGTTACATATATAATATCAGGGTTGTTGTTTTCATCAAAGGTTTTACAGCTTATACAGTTACAGCAGGCATTGTCGCCTCCGACTTCACAGTTTAGAGTTTTGGCGAAAGCCTTTGCAAGTGTTTCCTTGCCTATCCCTTTAATTCCGTCAAATATATAGGCATGATTTACTCTGTTGTGAATTATAGATGATTTTAAATGCTCTATTATATTTTCGTGACCAATAACCTGATTAAAATTCATAGCCTACCTCAAATACCGTTTTTTTCTAACAAATTATCAATGCCCTTTATAATTTCATTATGTATTTCTTCTACACTTTTTAAGGCGTCAACAACCTGAATTCTGTTTCTGCAGCGTTTGGAAAGCCTTACATAGCCGTCATATACTCTTTGATGAAAGCTGAACTTTTCTGCTTCCAGTCTGTTTGCCCTTGTTATCAAAAAAGACTTCTGCCTGCGCAAAAGTCTTGTTTATGCTTTTAATTAATCTTTCACCAATAGAACGTGCAAAGCCCTGATATACAACAGAGCTGTCTACAAATCTGTCACTTATGACAATTCCTCCCTCCTTTAGAGTAGGGAGGATAACATCATTAACGTGCTGTGCCCGTGCTGCGGCATACAGTAAAGCCTCTGTCATATCTGTCATTTCGCTGTTATTTTTATCTATTATAATTTCTCTTATTTTTTCGCTTATGGGTGTACCACCCGGCTCCCTTGTACATACAACCTTAAAGCCCTTGTCCTTCAGATGCTTTTCAAGGAGCTTTATTTGTGTGGTTTTGCCGGCGCCGTCGGTACCCTCCATTGTAATAAATAAGCCTGACATATTAACCTCCAATATTTTATCTTGCCAACCAGCCGCCGTCAACAGCTAATGTAAAGCCGTTTACATAGTTAGAGGCTTCTGAACAAAGATATATTACTGCTCCCATCATATCATCAGGAGTTCCCCAACGACCGGCAGGTATTCTGTCAAGAATTGCCTCTGAACGGTCAGCATCCTTTCTGAGCTGATTTGTATTGTTAGTTGCCATATATCCGGGAGCTATACCGTTAACATTAATGTTGTAAGCTGCCCACTCGTTTGCAAGTGCTCTTGTAAGACCCAAAACAGCAGACTTGCTAGCTGTATAGGAAGGTACTCTGATTCCACCCTGATAACTTAACATTGAGCATATATTTACAATTTTGCCGCCGCTTTTTTGAGCTATAAATTCTTTAGCAACTGCCTGAGCAAGGAAAAATACAACTTTTTCATTAATATCAATTACCTTATCCCAGTCAGCTTCTGTAACATTTATTGCGTCTTCTCTTGAAATAATGCCTGCATTGTTTACAAGAATATCAATCTTTCCGTATTTATTTTTTGCCTCTGTGATAATATAGTCAATTTGTTCGGTGGAACCGAGATTTGCAATTATTTCAAAAAATTCACCACCGTTTTCTTCAACCAGTTTTTTTGTTTCTTCACAACTTCTTCTTGCAACACCGCATACCTTTGCGCCTGCCTGAGCAAGAGCAATACACATACCCTGTCCGAGTCCTGTATTTGCACCGGTAACAATAGCTACCTTATTATCTAATTTAAATAAATCCAATATCATTTTAATACCCCCTATTAAGTATACTTTTCTTATTTTATAATGTTAGTATACCACATATAAAAATTAAGTTCAATAAAATATCATTGAAAATGATGTTGAAATATGTTATTATTAAATAACATCATGGAGGTGTTATTATGGCAATACAGGAATCAGGAGAAAATTATCTTGAAGCGATACTTATAATTAAAGAAAGAAAGGGTTACGTAAGGTCTATTGATATTGCAAATGAATTAAAGGTGTCAAAGCCAAGTGTAAGTAGGGCAATGTCTGTTCTTAGAAAGGAAGGACTAATTAATGTAGATGGTCTTAATCAGATTTTGCTTACGGATGAAGGCAGAAAAATTGCTGAAACCATTTATGAAAGGCACAGAGTTATTACTAAATTCCTTGTGTCTTTAGGTGTTGATGAGGAAACTGCGGCAGCAGATGCTTGTAGAATTGAACACGTTATAAGTCCTCTTTCCTTTGATAAGATTAAAGAGCATTTCTTTAATTAAAGGTGCAATTTTGGGTTAAACTAACAATTATTACGGAGGTGTTTTTATGTCAGTTATAACTATTACCAAAGAAAATTTTGAAACCGAGGTATTAAAGAGTGACAAGCCTGTGCTTGTGGATTTTTGGGCAGTATGGTGCGGTCCGTGTCAGATGCTTTCACCTGTAGTTGATAAAATTGCTGATGAAAACGAGGCTGTTAAGGTAGGTAAGATCAATGTGGATGAACAGCCTGAGCTTGCCCAAATGTTTGGCGTTATGTCTATTCCAACTCTTATTTCTTTCAGAGATGGAAAAATAGCAAATAAGAGTGTAGGTGTTATTTCTAAGGAAGAAATACTTAACTTAATTTAAAATGTCAAGAAAAAATACTTGACATTTGCTTTTGGTTGTGATATTATGTTTGAGGTGTAAGGTAAAAATGCTTTACACTAAGGTATATAAGCACTTAAATTGAGAGGTGCAATATGGATAAAATTTATTACATTACTCTTTTGCTTGATTTTTACGGCGAGCTGCTTACTGAAAAGCAAAGGTCTGTTATGTCAAGCTATTACTTTGATGATTACTCACTTAATGAAATAGCTGAGGAACATTCCATAACAAGGCAGGCTGTTCAGGATATGATTAAAAGAACAGAAAAGCTGCTTAAACAGTATGAAGAAAAGCTTATGCTTGTGGATAAATACCTTAAGCGTAAGGAAAAGGTTGAAAATATTGTTAAAGAGCTTGATAAATTAATTGACGAGGGTAATGGAGAATTGCTTCATGTAAAGAGTTTGGTTGACCGTATTTTGGATTAGGAGGCTTATATGGCTTTTGAAAGTTTATCAAACAAGCTTCAACAGGTTTTCTCAAACCTTAAAGGCAAGGGCAAGCTTACCGAAAAGGACGTTAAAGCTGCCATGCGTGAGGTAAAGTTAGCTTTGCTTGAGGCCGATGTAAATTTTAAGATAGTTAAGGATTTTATAAATAAGGTTAGTGAAAAGGCTGTCGGTGAGGATGTTCTTACAGGTCTTAATCCTGCACAGCAGGTTATTAAGTTTGTTAATGACGGACTTGTTGAGCTTATGGGCAGTTCTCAGTCAAAGCTGACTTTCAGTTCAAAATCCCCTACTATATATATGATGGTTGGCTTGCAGGGTGCAGGTAAGACTACTACTGTTGGTAAGCTTGCCGGTCAGTTAAGAAAGCAGGGTAAAAAACCTCTCTTGGCTGCCTGTGATGTTTACAGACCTGCTGCTATTAAACAGCTTCAGGTTGTAGGCTCAACCTACAATATTCCCGTTTTTGAAATGGGACAGGGAAATCCTGTTGAAATTTCTAAAAAGGCGATTGAATATGCAAATAGCAATGGATATGACATTGTTATTATAGATACTGCCGGCAGACTTCATATTGATGAAGAGCTTATGGATGAGCTTGTTAATATTAAAAATGAAGTAAGGCCTCAGGAAATACTTCTTGTTATTGATGCTATGACAGGTCAGGATGCAGTAAATGTTGCTGAAACTTTTAATGATCGTTTAGGTGTTGATGGTGTCATCATTACCAAAATGGATGGCGATACAAGGGGTGGTGCTGCTCTTTCAGTAAGAGCTGTAACAGGCAAGCCTATTAAGTATGTTGGTATGGGTGAAAAAATGGAAGATTTGGAACCCTTTTATCCCGACAGAATGGCATCCCGTATTTTAGGTATGGGTGATGTGCTTAGTCTTATTGAAAAGGCTCAGCAGGCATATGATGAAGATCAGGCTAAGGAGCTTGAAAAGAAAATGAGAACTCTTGATTTTAATCTTGAGGATTTCTTAAATCAACTCCAGCAAATTAAAAAAATGGGTCCTTTAAAGGACTTGATGAAAATGCTTCCGGGTATCGGAGGTAAGGTAAATATAGATGATTTGAATATTGATGATAATGCTACAAAGCATATTGAGGCTATTATTCAGTCAATGACAAAAAAGGAAAGACAAAATCCTGATATTTTAAACGGTTCAAGGAAAAGGAGAATTGCCAAGGGTTCAGGTACATCTATTCAGGAAATTAACAAGCTATTAAAGCAGTTTGAGGAAATGAAAAAGATGATGAAAATGATGAATGGTATGGCTAAGGGCAAAAAGGGCTTTGGCGGACTTGGCGGACTTGGCGGTATTGGCGGCGGTAAATTTAAGTTTCCGTTTTAGTAGAACATTATTTAATTGATGTTTTCATAAAATTGCTTATTACTTTTAATAAGATATACAAAGAAAAATACCAAGGAGGTGAATGTAAAGTGGTAAAGATTAGATTAACTAGATTAGGTGCTAAGAAGAGCCCTTTCTATAGAATTGTTGTTGCTGATTCAAGAAATGCAAGAGGTGGTAAGGCTATTGCTCAGTTAGGTTATTATGACCCTTGCAAGGATCCTATTGAATTAAAGGTTAATGTTGAGGAAGCAAAGAAGTGGTTAAGCAATGGTGCTCAGCCTACTGATACTGCTAAGGCTTTATTAAAGAAGGCTGGCGTTATTGAAGCATAATCAGGAGGTACTGCCATGAAGGAATTACTTGAAATACTTGCTAAACACCTTGTGGATAATCCTGATGCAGTTGTAGTTAATGAAAGAATGGATGATGATGCTCTTATTCTTGAATTAACTGTTGCACCTGATGATATTGGTAAGGTTATAGGTAAGCAGGGTAGGATAGCTAAGGCTATCAGAACCTTTATTAAGTCTGCTGCCGGCCGTGAGGATAAAAAGGTAGTAGTTAAAATTCTGTAATAAACACAGGTGTTGTATTGTTTTATACAACACCTTTTTTCTATTAGTTTGAGGTAAAGTATATGGAAAATTATTTTGTTGTAGGTAACATAGTAAATACACAGGGCATAAAGGGTGAAATAAGAGTTATGCCTACAGTTGATGATATATCAAGATTTAAACTTCTTGATCATATTTTTGTTGATAGAAAGGGAAATATTAAGGAATACGAAATTGAAAACGTCAGATTTCACAAGCAGTTTGTGCTTTTAAAACTTAAGGGTGTTGACGATATGACAACTGCTGAAACTCTAAAGGGCACAGTTGTTAAAATTACCGAGGATATGGCAATACCTTGTGAAGAAGATGAGTATTATATAAAGGACCTCTATGATATGGAGGTAGTAACTGAGGATGGGGAAAAACTGGGAATTATTACTGATGTCATATTTACGGGAGCAAATGATGTTTATGCCGTTACAAATGA
Source organism: uncultured Eubacteriales bacterium (assembly GCA_902497185.1). Taxonomy (GTDB): domain Bacteria; phylum Bacillota; class Clostridia; order Lachnospirales; family CAG-274; genus Gallispira. The sequence continues at coordinate 8,050 of CABVEG010000020.1, forward strand.
TGATGGAACTGAAATTCTTATACCTGCCATTAAAGATTGTATTTTAAATGTTGATATTGAAAATAATATTATGACTGTTAAGCTTTTGGAGGGCTTAAGATAATGAAATTTTTTGTTTTGACTCTCTTTCCTGAAATGATAATGGGAGGGCTTAGTCATTCTATAATAAAAAGGGCATGTGATGAAGGCATTATAAGTATTGAGGCTATAGATATAAGAGATTTTTCAAAGGATAAACACAGACATATTGATGATTATCCCTACGGCGGCGGTGCAGGTATGGTTATGCAGCCTCAGCCTATATATGATGCCTATATGAGTATTAAGCCCAAATTAAGTGAAAACTGCCCCGTTGTTTATATGACGCCACAGGGTAAAACATTTAATCAGGAAAAGGCGAAAAGTCTTTCAAAACTTGAAGATATGGTTATACTTTGCGGTCATTATGAGGGTGTTGATGAAAGATTAATTGAAGAAATTGTAACTGATGAAATTTCAATAGGTGATTTTGTCCTTACAGGCGGTGAGCTTGCTGCAATGACAATTATTGATGCTGCTGCAAGACTTATTCCGGGAGTGCTTAATAAGGAAGAAAGCTTTCAGGAGGAAAGTTTTTCAAACAATCTTTTGGAATATCCTCAGTATACAAGACCTCCTGAATTTATGGGCAGAAAAGTGCCTGATGTTTTGTTAAGCGGTCATCATCAGAATATAGAAAAATGGCGCAGAGAAAAGTCACTTGAAAGAACATATTTAAAAAGACCTGAACTTATTGAAAAAGCAAGGCTTACGGATAAGGACAGAGAGTTTTTAAAGAAGTTGGAGAGTTGAATTACGGGCAAAATACAGGCATAAATATTGTGATTTATCTTTTAATGTTAAGTACAGCGGACGTGCAATGCACGCCCCTACAAGTTACATTAACCTATATGTAGGGGCAAGCCTTGTGTCCGTAGTTACTATGTTAAACATTAATTTATAATCTAATAATAATTTTACAAAAAATAATCTAAAATGATTGAAAAATATCGCCTTTTGGTTTACAATTACTATATGTTAGTATGTACATTGATATAAGGAGGCTGAAGAAATGTATTCAGTTAGTTTAGGTCAGATTGCAAAAGAATTTAATCTTAAAAATCTGACAGAAGAAATAGATATTAATAAAATAAATATAGAAACTGCCGGAGTCAACAGACCTGCCATTCAGCTTGCGGGATTCTTTGATTATTTTGACAGTGAAAGAATTCAGGTAATTGGACTTGTTGAATATAGTTATTTATCAAAACTTGCTCCTGAATTCAGACAGGAAACTCTTGAAAAGCTTTTTGAGTATAATATGCCTGCCGTGATTATTTCAAGAGGACTTACTCCTCATCCTGAAATGATGTTTTACGCAAAGGAGAGGAAAATACCGATTCTTCAAACAAATGAAACAACATCAGAGTTTACAAGTGAGCTTTTGAAGTGGTTAAAAATGGAGCTTGCACCAAGAACTACATTACATGGCGTTCTTGTTGATGTTTACGGTGAAGGTGTTCTTATTACAGGTGAAAGCGGTATAGGCAAAAGTGAGGCAGCTCTTGAACTTGTTAAGAGAGGTCACAGACTGGTAGCCGATGATGCAGTTGAAATTAAGAAGGTATCTCATAATTCATTAATTGGTACCTGCCCTGAATTAATCAGGTACTTTATTGAGGTTAGAGGTATTGGTATTATTAATGTTAAGCAGATGTTTGGTGTTCAGTCAGTTAAGGACAGTCAGGAAATTGACCTTATTATTAAGCTTGAATACTGGGAAAAGGGCAAAGTATATGACAGACTTGGTATAAAAGAAGAATATATGGACATTTTAGGCAATAAAGTAATATGTCACTCTATCCCTGTAAGACCGGGCAGAAATCTTGCTATTATTTGCGAATCTGCTGCCGTAAACTGTAGACAGAAAAAAATGGGATATAATGCGGCACAGGCTCTTAACGATGCTATTATGAACAGTGCAATGAAGGGTTGATGATTATGTATTATTTAGGTATTGATTTAGGTGGAACAAATATATCAGCAGGTATTGTTGATGAAAATGGAAATATCCTTGTTAAGGCTTCCACCCCCACTATGAATGGCAGAGAATATTCAGATATTATTGATGATATGGCAAGTCTTTGCAAAAAGCTTATGGAGGAATTAAGACTTGATGTTAAGGATATTGAGTCTGTTGGCATTGGTATGCCCGGAACAATGGATAAAAGCAAGGGTATATCAATTTATGCAAATAATTTAAATTTCAACAATATTAATGTAGTTGAGGAAATGCAAAAGAGAATAGATTTGCCTTGCTATATAGAAAATGATGCAAACTGTGCTGCAATTGGCGAAAATGTATGTGGTGTTGCCTATGGCAGCAGAAATTTAATATATATTACTATAGGCACAGGTGTAGGTGCAGGAATTATTATAAACGGTAAGGTTTTTGACGGCTCCTTTGGCGGAGGCGGAGAAGCAGGGCATATGGTGATTGTTGCAAACGGTGAAGAATGTACCTGTGGCAGAAAGGGCTGCTGGGAGGCTTATGCCTCTGCTTCAGCTTTAAGACGTGAAGGTCGAATAGCTGCTGCTAAATATCCTAACAGTAAGATTTATGACCTTGTTGATGGCAACATTAAGCTGATTGATGCAAAAACAGTATTTGATGCTGCTGATTTAGGCGATGAGGTTGCTTTAGAAATAATTGATATGTATATTAAATATGTTGCTATTGGTCTTGTAAACCTTGTGAACATATTCCAGCCGGAGGCAATTATTATTGGCGGTGGTGTATGTGCCCAGGGAGATAAGTTTATTAAGCCTCTTACGGAAATTTTGAATGAAAGAGTATACGGCGGTGAGCTTAAGACTAAGATTTGTGTGGCAACTCTCGGAAATGATGCAGGTATTGTTGGTGCTGCTATGTTAGGTAAAATAGACAGAGAGGAAATCTGATAATGAATATTATTGAGGATTTAAGAGCTTTAGCCGGTGATAAAAATGTAATTGAAAATGAACCTATGAGTAAGCATACAACCTTCAGAATAGGCGGTAATGCTGATGTTTTTGTTACACCCGACAGCGAAAAAAGTCTTTTGGACTGTGTTAATTATGTAAGAAATAATAATATTCCCTATTATATTGTTGGTAACGGAAGTAATCTTATTGTAAAGGATAATGGCTTTAGGGGAGTAATAATTCAGCTTTATAAAAACTTTGCAGATATTGAGGTTGATGGTAATATTATTACAGCCAAAGCAGGAGCACTTCTTTCTGCTGTGGCTAAAACAGCAATGAATAATTCTCTTTCGGGTATGGAGTGTTTAAGCGGCATACCCGGAACTATAGGCGGCGCAATATGTATGAATGCAGGCGCCTAAAGTTATAAATAATGGAAAATTTGAAACCATAAACAATAAAGATTCTGGATTCGGTTACAGAAAAAGCCGAATTATGGCTGAAAATATGATCGTTGTTAAAACCATAATTAAACTTGAAAAGGGTAGCAAAGAAGATATACAGGCTAAAATGGGTGAGCTTTTGTCACAGAGAAATTCTAAGCAGCCTGTTGAACTTCCAAGTGCAGGCAGCACATTTAAAAGGCCTGAAGGCTATTTTGCTGCAAAGTTAATTGATGACAGCGGCTTGAGAGGCTTTAGTGTTGGGCAGGCTCAGGTTAGTACTAAGCACTGTGGCTTTGTTGTAAATAATGGAGGAGCCACTGCCAAGGAAGTAATAGAGCTTATGGATAAGGTATCAGAGATTGTGTATGATAAATTTGGTGTTAAGTTGGAACCAGAGGTAAGAATAATCGGAGAATAGCATAAGATTGGAGTGGTATTATGAGATGTGTGATTGTAACCGGTATGTCAGGTGCCGGCAAAAGTACAGTATTAAAGTTTTTGGAAGATGTTGGATATTTTTGTGTTGATAATTTGCCGCCAAGTCTTATACCAAAATTTATAGATTTATGTTCCACTCCAAGTACTAATATGAATAATGTTGCTATTGGTGTAGATATAAGAGGCGGTATGCTTTTTGGGGACCTGTCAAACTTTCTTACGGAGATTAAAGGTGATGATAATAAGAATATAGAAA
>CABVEG010000021.1 GCA_902497185.1 uncultured Eubacteriales bacterium
GTGTAAAAAAATATTTGGTGTGATTTTTTATAACCACACCAAATATTATACAACCTAAAAAAAGCTGCCCTCAAGGAAGAGAGCAGCTTTTTTATTAATAATAATTAAGGAAGTTTTTTACTTTATTTATGGCAATGCTTTTCCATGGAGCAACCTGAACAGCCGCATCCACATCCGCCGCCATTTTTCTTTTTATTAATTAGACTTTTTATAATTAAAGCAACAATTACAATTAATATAATACTGATAATAACAGTGGCCATATAAAGCCTCCTTACTTAGTTTCAATACTTAATTTGCTTTTAAAACTTGTGCTTTCCTTATATGGTCTGAATAACATATAAAGAGTAAATGCAATAATTGCAAGTGCAACAATTAATCCTATAATGTTAGGTGTACCTGTAATAAGCATACCAATCTGGTTAATTACAAGTGCTGCACAATAAGCAAATACACACTGATAAGCTATAGCAAATACTGTCCACTTAGGTGAGTTCATTTCTCTCTTAATAGCACCGATTGCAGCAAAGCAAGGAGCACAAAGGAGATTGAATACGAGGAATGCATAGCCTGCAACAGGAGTATAAGCACTCTGTAATGTACCCCAAATTTCGGCACCGTCTTCTGCTACTTCAGCAAAGCCATATAATACACCAAATGTACCTACAACATTTTCCTTAGCAATTAAGCCTGTTACGCAGGCAACAGTTGCTTTCCAGTCACCAAAGCCAAGTGGCTTGAATATCCATGCAAATAAGTTACCAATATTTGCAAGTAAGCTCTGATCCATATCAACAGCGCCAAAACCATCAGCACCAAAGCCATAGCCTGATAAGAACCAAACTAAGATAGTAGCAAGTAAAATTATTGTACCTGCTTTCTTAATAAATGACCAGCCTCTTTCCCACATACTTCTTAAAACATTGCCAACTGTTGGCCAGTGGTATGCAGGTAACTCCATAACGAAAGGAGCAGGGTCGCCGGCAAACATTTTAGTTTTCTTTAAAATGATACCTGATATAATAATAGCAGCAATACCAACAAAATAAGCACTAGGAGATACCCACCATGCACCATCTAATAAGGCACCTGCAATAAGAGCAATAATAGGCAGCTTAGCACCGCAAGGGATGAAAGTAGTTGTCATTATTGTCATCTTTCTATCTCTGTCATTTTCAATGGTTCTGGATGCCATAACACCCGGAACACCACAACCTGTACCTATTAACATAGGAATAAAGGACTTGCCTGAAAGACCAAACCTTCTGAAAATTCTGTCCATAATAAATGCAACTCTTGCCATATATCCGCAAGCCTCTAAGAAAGCAAGGAATATAAAGAGTACAAGCATCTGTGGAACGAAACCAAGTACCGCACCAACACCGGCAACAATACCATCAAGTATAAGTGCAGATAACCACTCGGCACAATTTACACTTTCTAAGAAATTGCCGACTAAAACAGGAATACCGTCAACCCACCAACCGCATTCAGCAGGGTCAGGCTCCTCAACAGCCTCAGCCTCAGCAACTACATCATCTGTTATTTCAATAGTTTCAATTGGAGTACCTTCTTCGTCTGTAATTTCAACAGTTTCCTCTCCTGCTTCCACAGCCTCAAGAATTGCGCTTGCTCTGTCAAATTCACTAACTTCTTCTTCATACTGGGCGGCACCCTTATTAAGGAAGAAGAATCCATCACCAAACAAGCAGTCATTAGTCCAGTCAGTTGCCCATCCACCAACAGTAGTAACTGATACGTAATAAACAATAAACATAACTGCTGCAAAGATAGGAAGGGCTAAGAATCTGTTAGTAACTACCTTATCAATCTTATCTGATACTGTAAGTCCACCCTTATTTTTCTTTACATAAGCACCCTTTAATATAGATGCAATATAAATATATCTTTCATTTGTAATAATACTTTCACTGTCATCGTCAAGACTGTCCTCAACACCCTTAATAACAGCTTCTATATCCTTTAAGGCAGATGAATCAAGGCTTAATTGAGCCATAGCCTTTTCATCTCTTTCAAATGCCTTAATAGCAAACCATCTTTCCTGTTCTTCGCTGACCTTACCCTTTAATACATCCTCAATATGGGCAATGGCGTGTTCAGCTTCACTTCCAAATGCGTGCATAGGTACTGTTTTTGTTGACTTTGCAGCCTTAACAGCCTCATCAGCTGCTTCCTTAATACCTGTACCCTTTAATGCTGAAATTTCAACTACCTTACAGCCAAGCTGTCTTGAAAGTTCAGCAACATTAATTTTGTCACCTGTTTTCTTAACAACATCCATCATATTGATGGCAATAACAACAGGAATACCAAGTTCTGTAAGCTGTGTAGTAAGATATAAGTTTCTCTCAAGGTTAGTACCGTCTACAATATTTAAAATTGCATCAGGCTTTTCGTTAATAAGGTAAGTTCTTGCAACAACCTCTTCAAGAGTATATGGAGAAAGGGAATAAATACCCGGTAAGTCCATAATTGTTACTTCCTTATTGAATTTAAGCTTACCCTCTTTCTTTTCAACTGTAACACCAGGCCAGTTACCAACAAACTGATTTGAACCGGTCAAGGCATTAAATAAAGTTGTTTTACCACAATTGGGATTACCCGCAAGGGCTATTTTAATGCTCATTTTATGTATCCTCCTTTAAAATTAGCAGTTTTCAACCTGAATCATTTCAGCATCAGCTTTTCTTATAGAAAGCTCATAGTTTCTTACTGTTACTTCAACAGGATCACCTAAAGGTGCAACCTTACGGACATAAATTTCAACACCCTTTGTAATTCCCATATCCATAATTCTTCGCTTGACAGCACCCTCACCTGTAAGTTTGAGTACCTTTAAAGTTTCGCCGATTTTAGCTTCCCTTAAAGTTTTCATAATTTCCTCCTTGTTTATTAAACCATAATTTTTGAAGCCATTTCCTTGCTTACTGCAACTCTTGACTCCTTTATATTTACTATTAAGTTGCCGCCCATGGCAGCAACAATACAGACTTCACCACCGGCTACAAAACCAAGACTTTCAAGAAATTTTTTTGTGTCAGGTCTGCCGCCTACTTTTTTTATAATATTGCTCTCTCCTAAAGGGCAAAGAGTTAAAGGCATCATATAAAACCTCCTAACCAATTAGATAAAACTAACCAGAATTACTAAAAATAATGTTAGTTCTTGCTAACACACAAAGCTTATAAAAAGTTAGTTCAGGCTATTAAGGTTAGAAAACTCTACTTTGATTAGCCTTTACTAACTATTTATAAGGATACACCTGTTTTTTATATTTGTCAATAGTTTTTTTATAAATTATGGTAAAATATGTATACAATTATATTTGCAGTATTTTTGTTGCCAAGGGAATTATAGATATTGATTTTGATTGATTTTGAAAGGATTGATATATGTATTTAAGGCTGATTATGATCTCCCTCAGGTAACTTTTATGCGTATTCTTATTATTGAAAGTGGCACAAAGTTACCGAAGGATTAAAATATAAGAAAATACTTTTGAGATTAAATTTAATTATTTTAAAACACTGGAAAAAAACAGTTTAGCCCTGTCTGTTTGAGGATTTTTTATTACACTTTCAGGCTTACCCTCTTCAATGACATAGCCTCCGTCCATAAATATTACTCTATCAGCAACTTCAAGGGCAAAGCCCATTTCGTGGGTAACAATAACCATAGTCATACCCTCATTAGCAAGCTCTTTCATAACGTTTAGAACTTCCCCTACAAGCTCAGGATCAAGGGCTGAGGTAGGTTCATCAAAAAGCATAATTTCAGGCTGCATAGCAAGCGCTCTTGCAATGGCTACTCTCTGTTGCTGCCCGCCTGAAAGCTGTGAGGGATAATAGTCCTTTCTTTCTGACATTCCTACCTTTTCAAGGAGTTTTAAAGCAAGGTTATGGGCGTCACTTTTTTTAACTTTTTTAATAAGTATGGGAGCCTCCGTAACATTTTCCAAAACAGTTTTATGAGGCCATAAATTAAAGGATTGAAATACCATTCCTACATTTTTTCTTATTTTCTTTGCATTTCGGCTGTTTGAAAGAGGTATTGTGCCTTTTAAATCTTCCGTACCCTTTATCTGTCCGTATTCATATATAATATCTCCTGCAGTTGCCTTTTCAAGGTAGTTAAGACATCTTAAAAAGGTGGATTTTCCTGAACCTGAGGGACCTACTATACAGACTACCTCTCCTTTTTTTACCGAAACATTTATGTTTTTTAAAACTTCATTGTTTCCATATTTTTTTCCAAGATTTACGGCTAATATAGCATTATCACCTAACATATTATCTACCTCCCTGAAGCTGATATTTAGACGCTTTCTTTTCAGCTGATTTAGATATAATTTCAATTATAAAATTTATTGCCCAATATACACAGCCTGCCACTATAAATATTTCAAAGGATTCAATGGCTGTTTCATTTGTGGCAGTATAGGTTTTATTGGTAAGCTCTGCAACAGAAATAACTGTAAGTACAGAGGATTCCTTTACTGTCATTATAAGCTGTCCGGTAAGGGAAGGAATAATGACAGTAAACACCTGAGGCAGTATAATTCTGAAAAATGCCGTAAAATAGGGGATATTAAGTACCTCTGCAGATTCATACTGCCCTTTTGGCACTGATCTTAAACCGCTTTCAAGAATAACCGCAACATATGCTGTTGTATATAGGGCAAGGGCAGCCGTTCCAATTACTGCTGCGCTGAAATTCTGAAGTCCCAATACAGGTCTTAAACCAAAGTATATTAAATAAACCTGTACCATAAATGGTGTATTTCTGAATATCTTTATATATATGTAGGCAATATTATGTATGATTTTGTTTTTGGATACATACATTAAGCCAAGGAATAAGCCTGTTATAAGAGAAATTAGTATTGCCGAAAATGAAATAATTATTGTAAGTTTAATTCCCGGAAGAAAGAAGGGCAGCAGAGTTTCAACTATGTTTTCTTTCATATTTAATTACCTCCCTTTTTTAGCAAAACCTTTTTCTCAATTTTTCCGGCGGCAAATTCCAACAGTGAATTAAAGAAAAAGTAAATTCCAAAAAGTGTTATATAAAAAGGAAGAGGAACAATTTCGTGAAGATTGTTTATTCTCATTTGGGCAACCCTTGTAAGTTCCTCTACACCTATCATTGACAAAAGGGGCGAAACCTTTATAATAGCAATAAATTCATTTAAAAATTGAGGAAGCGTAATTTTAAAAACCTGTGGAAGTATTACCCTTCTTAAAGTCTGCAAATATGTAAAGCCCATTGCCTCACATACTTCATACTGTCCCTTTGGTATTGCCGTAAAACCGCCTCTTATAATTTCAGCAATAAAACCGCCGCTGTTTAAACTTAAGGCTATTATTCCTGCCGTAAGGGGCGGAAGGTCAATAAAGTCTGACAATACATAAAATATAATAAATATCTGAACTATTACAGGCGTACCTCTTACAAAGCTTATGTATACACCGATAACGGAATTTATTAATATGTTTTTACCCAGTCTTATTACAGCCAGTGTAAGTCCAACCACTAAGCCTATAATTATTGCACATACAGAGGAGATGACCGTGTAGCCTAAGCCCTCCATTAGCTTTGGAATGTATTTAAAAACTAAATCCCAACCCTCCATGGGAAATCACCTCCTTTTTGGTGCTTAAAAATTATTCAACGGGAATAAAGTCTGAATCAGGTAAATCTGTAGCTGTACCGAAATACTTAATCTGTAATTCTTCCAGCTTGCCGTTTTCTTTCATTTCCTTAATTACATCATTAAAGTATTCACAAAGCTCGGTGTCCTCTTTTCTAAAGCCCCATGAGGTATAAGTAGGAGTGTTAATAGCTGTAGGCTCTCCGCTTTCATCAGCAATAATTTCGTACTTATCTGCATTGTCCTTTACAAGTACATTTGCAATGGATACGCTCTGTGCAACAGCATCAACTGCATTATTAGTTAATTCGGCATAAGCATCAGGATATGCAGCATATGTAAGAACCTCTACACCGCTCATACCCTCTGCAACAAGACTGTCACTAAATGCCTTTGAGTCAGTTTCGCTGTAAGATGCTGTTTGTGTGCCTATTTTCTTTCCTGCTAAATCTGCAACAGTTTTAATGCTGTCATCACCTTTACGTTTAATTAATACTGTAGTTCCCTCTGCAATAGGGATTGTAAGATTATATTTTTCTCCTCTTTCCTTAGTTACACCAAGAGCAGCAGATACCATATCACATTTACCTTCTTCAAGAGATGTTAAAATACCCTGGAAAGGCTTGTTTTCAAGTACAAGCTCTACACCAAGACTGTCACATATATATTGAAGAATTTCAACATCGTAGCCTGCAATATTGCCACTGTCATCCAGGTATTCAAAAGGCTCATTTGCCGCCTCTGTGTAGGATACCAGCTTTCCTGCTTCTTTTATGGATTCAGGAGTTAGAGGACCGTCATTTTTAGCAGATTGAGAACCGCATCCCGTTAATGCTGTTGCTGCAACTAATGCAGACATTGTAATTGCCATAAGCTTTGTGAGTAATTTTTTCATTTTAAATCATCCTTTCTTTTTTTATGAAAAATGGGCAAGGGTAATCTTGTTTAAGACATCCTTGTCCCATAGTTTTGAAATATTAATTAATATGTTATTACTTATATCTGTTTAACTTATTTGCTTTCTGATATGCCATTATTGACATAAATTCAAATGCTATGTTTGCGCCCATATAGGCTGTTATTTCACCGCTGTCATATTCGGGAGCAACCTCAACTATATCAAAGCCTACAAAGTTTAAATCCTTTAGCTGCTGTATAAATTCCAAGGTTTCAAAGGAAGTAAAGCCGCCAACCTCAGGTGTACCCGTTCCCGGAGCATAGGCAGGGTCAACAAAGTCAATATCAAATGTATAAAATACCTTTGTGTTTCCTACCCTATTTTTTACTTTTTCTCCAAGCTCCTCGGCTGTAAGTTTATGCAGCTGATGTCCGGGAATTACTTCAAAGCCCAAATCGGCAGCAAGTTTAAAGTCATCAGGGTCATATAATGAGCCTCGCATACCTATTTGTATTGACGTATGGGGATTAATAAGTCCTTCTTCAACAGCACGTCTGAAGGGTGTACCGTGATTATATTTTTGTCCAAATACAGTGTCGCACAAATCAAGGTGTGAATCAAAGTGAACAAGAGATACCGGGCCGTGCTTTTTGGCAATGGCTCTAAGCTCTCCAAGTGAAATAGCGTGATCTCCTCCTAAAGTAAGAGGTATGGCATCGGCATCCAGTATTTTTGAAACATATTCTTCAATAACATCATATGTAGGGATAATATATCCCGGTATAATAGGTGCATCACCCATATCTGCTGCTTTTAATATATCCATTATGTTTACATTCATAATTACATTGTTAGGCTTAATCATTGCTGACATTTTCCTTATGCCATGAGGACCGAATCTGGAGCCTGTTCTGAATGATGAGCCTGTATCAAAGGGAACACCTAATACTGCTACATCTAATCCTTCAGGGTTGTCTGTTTTGGGAAGGCGCATAAAGTTACCCATATTAATAAATCTTGGTGAACTTGATGCGCTTGGTGGCTGGTTATTTTTCATTTATATCATCCTTTCTGTAATTTGATACATATTTTTGTATTTTTCTGACTGCTGTAGGCTGGCTTATATTAAGACATCTTGCAACATCAGTAGTTGTATGAAATCTTTCAAATGCTCTGTTTATTATTTTGCTTTCATAAAGCTCCAAAGCCATTTTCAAATCCATATTTTCACTATAGTATTCCGTTGACTCTCTTGAAATGTTTTTTGGCAAATCAAAGTCGTGGAGAATATTTTTATCAGCATTAAGTATAAGTTTGTTTATTGTATGCTTTATTTCAGCAATGTTGTTTTCCCATGAATATCGAAGCATTTCATTAATTGCCTTGTCTGAAAATGTTACGGATTTTTTGTATTTTTGGTTATATTTGTCAGTATAATACATTATAAAATCATACAAATCATCAGGTCTTTCATTAAGAGGCACCGTTTCAATTGAAACTACACACATTGTGTAATAAAATTCAGTAAGCATACCGTGTTTTTCCACAAGCTCAATAGTTTTTACCGTAGATGAAAGCACAAGTTTTAAATCAAATTTTGCATCATTTCCTTCATAGTCAATATAGAATTTATTCTTTACCGCCTGACTTAAGCGAATTTGTTCTGATTTAGGCATAAGTTCAGGATTTTTAATAACAAGAGTTCCTTTTTTACATAGCTCTAATATACCTATATTATTTTGGCTGCCAAAAATTTCTTCTCCTATTTTCTCCTCGGGAATTGATTTAAGATCAATAACCGTAAAAATATTTTCTCTACGGCAGCTTCTTTGGTGCATTAAATGAGCAAGGTATGTTTTTCCCGTGCCATTCTGACCGCTTATAAAAACAGGGAGGTCATTATCGGCCATCTTTGTGAGAATATTAATGTTGTTTTTTGTTCTTGTGTCATTAACAATCATCTCGTCAAAATTATGACAATAGCTGTTTTTTAATTGGAGTAAGGATTTTTTTATACGGCTGTTATAAATTTTAAGCTCATTGTACTTCTCAATTAAATCCGATGTTGTTTCAAAATCCCATGCAGAATAAGCTATTATTGCCTGAATATTTTTGTCATTGTCATATATTGGTATGGCTGTAACCAGATATTCCTGTCCCTTTCTGTTTACCTGCTTGTCAAGTATTTTTCTGTTTTCGGAAAGAGCCTTTAAACTTAAAGAGGGATAAAAAATTCTTTCAGCTTCAATTTCGTGACCTGTTTTGCCTAAAACCTCTTCTTCCGTAGTTAAAAACATTTCCTGACAGCTTTTATTAATGTAAATAAACCTGCCTTCTGCATCAGTTATGCTGACACCGCATTTAAGGGTTTCAAGAATAATTTTTACTTCTTCTGTAATTAAATTCATATATTGCACCATCCTTTAATGCAAAAAAAGGAGGCTGCTTTTCAGCAATCCTCCTTGATTAACACTATCATACAACTGTTGATGTCGGTTGTCAATTCATTAAGCTATTCATTTATGAATAAATTTTATCTGTAAGCCTTAACGCTTACAAGCTCTATATTCTTTGTCATATAGCTGTCTTTAATCTCCCAATCTTCTGAATAATCCGTTGAGAGGTATTTTTTGTTGTCATCGGCAAGAACCGTAACAATGGTTTTATCTCTTCCTATTATATCCTGAGCCTTAAGACAACCTAAAATATTAGCACCTGATGAAATGCCAACGCCAATGCCAAATTTCTTTGAAAGCATTTTAGACATAATTATAGAGTCAATATCATCAACAGAAACTACACTATGCATTTCCTCCATTTTAAGAATTGGAGGTATAAATTCATCTGAAATGCCCTGTATTCTATGGGCACCTGTTTTGTAACCTGTTGAAAGTGTAGGTGAATTAATTGGCTCAAGAGGAAAAGCCTTACATTCTGCATTATCCTCCTTTAATCTTCTTGCGATACCCATTACAGTACCTCCAGTACCTACACCTGCAACAACACCATCGGCTTTAAGACCTATATTCTTTAACTGGTTTGAGATTTCATTACCTGTTGTAAAATAATGTGCCTTAGTATTGTCCTCATTTGAAAACTGGCAGGGTAAAAATACTCCGCCCTTTTCTGCAAGTTCTTCCGTCATTTTAATAGAGCCTAAAAATCCACCCTCCTCTTTTGACACAAGGCGGATTTCAGCACCATAGCTTTTCATAAGGTTTATTCTTTCTTTGCTCATCCAGTCCGGCATATATATAACTACTTTGTGACCTAAATAACTGCCGAGAGCTGAAAAAGCAATGCCGGTATTGCCGCTTGTAGCTTCGGCAATAATGTCACTCTCCTTGATTTGACCTGTTTTATAAGCATTTTCAAGTATGTAGTATGCAACTCTGTCTTTTATACTGCCTGAAAGATTAAAATATTCAGCTTTAGCATATACCTTTCTTGTTTCGCCCTTGTATTTAAGAGTTATTTCAAGAAGAGGAGTGTTGCCAATCATATTTTTAATATTTTCAAATTTCTCTGAATAATCTATTTTATTTTGTTTCTCTCCTTATTTTTATATAGTTATATTTTAACAAAAAAGCGTATTTGTGCAACAGATTTTTTTTCATTATCGGATAAGCTGAAAGCAATAATACGCAGGTTATCCATATTGACTTTATACCCAATGATTTGCTGCATATTGCGCCTAATATTGCTCCAAGTATAAAGAATATTATAACACAAAAATAGACGATAGCCTTTTTAAGATATTCTTTATCTTTTGTATTAATGTATCCGAAAAGGTTTTCCGTGCAGGAACGAAGATTGCCTGTACACATTGTAGTTGCACAGGGACAGCTGCGCACCTTTTTAAATGTGGCAACCTGCATTGCACATACAAAGGCAACCATAACATTTACAATATGATTAAGGCTTTCAGGCATAAACCCTACTGTAAATATAATAAGTATTTCTATTGTAATTATAATATTTCTCCAGTGAAAAGCAGAAATTTTCTTAAATTGTCTGCGTATAATACCAATTATAAATACACCGCAGGCAAAGGCAAAAATTGGTATAAAATAGCTGAAAGCCTGTTTAAAGTTTCTCTCTGCAAGGTTTATTCCCATAAGGACAATATTGCCGGTTTCGGCATTTGCAAATACGCCGCCTCTTAATATGTAGGTGTAAGTATCCCAAAATCCTCCTGCTATGGCAAGAATTATGCCTAAAGTAAAAGATTCGGAAGGCTGAAGTCTTGTTTTTGACATTGTATCACCTCTCATTATGATAGTATATCACATATTCCAAAAAAATCAATAATTTGTAAAAAAAATTCTTGACAATAGGGGGTATGTGTAGTAAAATAATTTTGTTTGAATATCGACTATTTGCGTTAGCCCCGCTTTTAGTTTGATTATATATATGGTCAGGACTCCTTTTCGGACATTTGGGAGAAGTGACAACTTGGTAATTGAATAACTTTTTTAAATTTTCGGAAGGAGATTTTCTAATGAGAACAACATTTATAGCTAAAACAGCTGAAATAGAGAGAAAATGGTATGTTGTTGATGCAGAAGGTCAGACTCTTGGTCGTCTTGCATCTCAGGTTGCTGCAGTTCTTAGAGGTAAGAACAAGCCTATTTATACACCACATCTTGATACAGGTGATTATGTAATCGTTATCAATGCTGATAAGATTGCTGTTACAGGTAAGAAGTTAGATCAGAAGCTTTACAGAAGTCATTCTGAGTACACCGGTGGTTTCAAGGAAACTACTTTAAAGGAAATGATGAATAAGAAGCCGGAGGAAGTTATTAAGCACGCTGTTAAGGGTATGCTTCCTAAGAATACTCTTGGTAAGAATATGTTAAAGAAGTTACATGTTTATGCCGGCGCAGAGCACAATCACGAAGCTCAGAAGCCTGAAGCATTAGAGATTAGATACTAATAAGGAGGTTCCATCATGGCAGAGGCTAGATATTATGGTACAGGTAGAAGAAAGAGCTCTGTAGCTAGAGTTTACTTAGTTCCCGGTACAGGTAAGATTACTATTAATAAGAAGGATATTGAAGAATACTTTGGTCTTGAAACATTAAAGCTTATTGTTAGACAGCCATTAGAAACAACAGGTACTAACGGCAAGTTTGATATTATTGTTAATGTTAAGGGTGGTGGTACTACAGGTCAGGCTGGTGCTATCAGACATGGTATTTCAAGAGCTTTATTAGAAGCTGATGAGGATTTCAGAACTCCTTTAAAGAGAGCAGGTTTCTTAACAAGAGATCCAAGAATGAAGGAAAGAAAGAAGTACGGCTTAAAGGCTGCAAGAAGAGCTCCTCAGTTCTCAAAGAGATAATTATATTGTATTTTCAAACACTCGGAAATGGCTTATTTCCGA
>CABVEG010000022.1 GCA_902497185.1 uncultured Eubacteriales bacterium
TTATTGTCAAGAAGGACTGTTTTTATAACGTTTACACAAAATTTTTTAAAGGCTCAAATAACAAGACAGGGAGCTTCAAAACGAAGCTCCCTGTTTTAAATTACATCTATTTGACACATTTTCATAGTTTCAAGTGCCGCCCTATGACTTTCAACCGTAACACCTGCACAGCATTTACTGTCAACACTTATATTTATTTCAGGCATAGCAGCCTTTAAAATAAGAGCATTGCTTACAACACAAATATCCGTACAAAGCCCTACAATCTCAATTTCAAGCTCTTCCCTATCATTTTCAGCCTTTAGCATTTCTGCAAGCTCTTCCGATCCAAATGTAGGCTTATCAATAATCTTAGCATCACCAAGAGCCAAGGCAACTCTTTTATTTAATTTCCAGCCCTCAGTGTTTTTAACACAGTGAACAACAGGTAAATGCTTTCCTTCATTTGTACTTAAATAGTTATCCATATGTGTATCTCTGGTAGCATATATATTTTCAGCAGGATATAACTTTATTTTTTCAATAACGTTGTCAACTATGGCAACAGCCTCCCTTGTTCCCAAGGCGCCGTCAATAAAATCATTCTGCATATCGATTACAACAAGTATTTTTCGCATAATATCTCCTAATCAATTTTTATTATCTTACGTCTTATCCACCTGCCGAAATTTCTTTCATAAGGCTCTATATATTCATCATAATCAAAAATCGCCCCATTACTTAAAACTTCCATTTCAGTACCAAAAAGGTCAACATTTAAACCCATTTCATACATACCGTTTTTATTATAAAATCTTTTGCGCTTTAATCTGGTTTCTATATCTTTACATTCTTTTTTTGTGCTTTCTATTTCAAGATAAAATTTCTTATTTTCATAACGTTTCATAAGCATTTGTAAAGCCTTTGAACCGTAACCATTGCCTCTTTTATTTGGATTGATTGCAAAATATAAGAGTAAAGCCTTATCAGCATACTCTGCCATTACTGCCATACCTGCAAATTCATTGCTATCCTCAATATAAAATATTTTCATTCTCTCCCTTTTATGGTTCAGCATCATAAGCCAAAAGGGCTTTCTTTCAATTTTAGGAAAAGAAGTTGTATACAGAGCTTTAACTTCCTTTATGTGATTTCTCTTTACCTCTTTAAACTCCATTTTACCCTCCAATTATTTCCGTTGTTGTTTCAACAGCGGGAGAAGTATTCATACTTGTTGAAAATACAGATAAATTTTTATATGTAATTGCAGTAAAAACTATAAATAAAATAACAGCGATAATTAATATAATTTCTGCAACCTTAGTATTTCTTTTCATTATAAAATTCCTCCTTATGCCTTAAAAAAGTTTTCAATATCTGACCATTTGCAACCTACTGAACCCTGTGCAAAGAAAGGCTTTCCGCCGCCTCTGCCATTTAAAGCAGCATTCATATCTTTTACAAATTGTCTTAAATCTCCCTCTTTCTCACAAACTGCATATTTATAGCCTTCATCATCATTACCGGAAAATACACCAATTTTACCTGTACATCCATTTTCAAGAAGTAATGCCGCAAGGTTTCTGACACCGTTAGGATCAAGACCCTTTTCACATAACAGCACACTGTCCTTACCTGCATACTCTTTAACAACTGCATCAAGCCTTGCCTTCTGCATTTCAACTACTGATGACTTTAAGGATTGATTTTCATTTAAAAGCCTGTCTACAGCCTTTGCAGTTTCCTTAACCTTTGCTGAAAGCAAATTTGAAATTTCCTTATTTTGCTCCATTACAGCAGTAATATGGTCAAATGCTCTCTTTCCGCAAAGCATTTCAATTCTTACTCCACCCTTATACGCCTGACATGAAAACATCTTTATAATACCAAGCTCACCGCTTTGTCTTACATGAGTACCACAGCAAGCGCACATATCTGCACCGGGGAACTCAACAAGCCTTACATCTCCCTCAAGCTCCTTTTTACTTCTATATTCAATATTCTTTAACTCCTCGCCTTTTGCCGTAAAAATTCTGCACTCAACATTAGCCCATACATATTTATTTGCTTTAAGCTCAATTTCCTGAACCTGTTCCCATGTAAGCTCACCGTCAAGGTCAAGAGTAATCATATCACTGCCCATATGAAAGCCTACATTATTATAACCGTACTTTTCATGGAACATACCGCTTACAATATGCTCTGCCGAATGCTGCTGCATAAGGTCAAAGCGTCTTTCCCAGTCAATTATACCCTTCACCTCTGTGCCGACAGCAAGAGCCTTGTCCACATAGTGAATAACATCTTCACCCTTTTCACCAACATATGTTACATTGGCATCCCCAAGAGTACCAAGGTCACATGGCTGTCCGCCGCCCTCGGGATAAAATGCCGTATTGTCAAGAATGACTGCATAGCCCTTCTTATCTTCCTGACAGCTTATGACATTAGCCGTAAATTCCTTCATATAAGCATCCTTGTAATATAATCTGTTTAAATTCATTTTTATCTCTCCTTAAATTAACTTTCCATACATAGTTTCTTCACCTGCAATATCAGTAAGTTTAACATTAACAAGCTGATTTGTTAAATCTCGGTCTGACTTGCAGAGTACCTTTATATAATTTCTTGTGTGTCCTTCGTAATATTCACCTTCAAGTCTTTCAAAAAGCACCTCCATAGTTTTGCCTATGTAATTTGACATAAACTCTCTGTTAAGTCTTGTGCTTAGCTCAAGCATTTTGTGACTTCTTTCATTTTTAACATCAGGTGCAATCTGCGGTCTTATTTTAGCAGCAGGAGTGCCTGTCTTTGGCGAATAAGGGAAAACGTGAATTTTACTTAATTTTACTCTTTCTGCAAAGTCATAGCTTTCTTTAAAGTTTTCATCACTTTCAGTAGGAAAGCCTACTATAATATCAGTAGTAATTGCCACGTTAGGGAAAGCCTTTCTAAGTCTTTCGCAGGCAGCAGCAAACTCTTCTGATGTATAGCGTCTGTTCATTTTCTTTAATGTAGTGTCACTACCGCTTTGAAGTGAAAGGTGGTAGTGCTCGCAAACCTTTGGGAGCTTTGCCATTCTTGCTACAAATTCATCATCAACAGCCTTTGGCTCCATTGAACTGAATCGTATTCTTTCAATACCCTCAACAGAGTGTACCTGTTCAATAATATCGGCAAGGGTAATGTTTTCTAAATCAAGTCCATAGCTTGCAACATGAATACCCGTAAGCACTACTTCTTTAAAGCCGTTTTTAGCAAGAGTTTTAACCTCATCAATAACATCTTCCGGCTTACGGCTTCTGACAGGGCCCCTTGCATAGGGAATTATACAGTAAGTACAATATCTGTTACAGCCCTCCTGAATTTTAATATAAGCTCTTGTTCTATCTTTAAGATTAGATACCTTTAATCTTTCAAACTCCTTTTCCCCCTTAATATCAGTAACGGCATTTAATACACCATTTTCTGATCTGTAGTTTTCTACAATTTCAACTACCTTTCCTCTGTCCTTTGTACCTATTACAATATTTATACCCTCAATCTCCGCAACGGTTTGAGGAGCAACCTGTGCATAACAGCCTGTTGCCACAATTATTGAATTTTTATTCTGACGTCTTGCACGCCTTATCATCTGGCGGGATTTTTTATCGCCAAAATTAGTAACGGTACAGGTATTTATAACATAAATATCTGCCACATCTTCAAAATCTACAATTTCATAACCCTTTTCAGCAAAAAGCTCAGCCATAGCCTCGCTGTCATATAGGTTGACCTTACAGCCAAGGGTTGTAAAAGCAATTCTATTCATAATCATTTCTCCAATAAAATATTTTAAAATACTATTCCTATTTTAACAGAAATGTGTTATATTTAAAAGTAGTAATTTAAAAAAAGGAGAGAAATTTATGAACACACCTTCTACCGAGAAAAAGCTGGTACAGCTTGTAGAATACAAAATAAAAGACACAATGCTTAATTTAATATATGACATTGCAGAAAACCCTGCCGCAAAAGCAGGCTATATAATTCCAAAGTCTATACTCAATATAAGAAACAGGCTTGAAAAGGCATATACGGAGCTTGACAATGTTTTGGACACAACAGACAGAAAAAGCTATGAAGAAGAATTAAGCTCTATTACAAAGAAAATTATTAAGTGCGGACTTAACGTGAATAAATATATTTCTGCAAACGAACAACTTGGCGAAAAACTTTTAAGATATTATAAGTTAAACGATGTTAAAAATGTTGACAATTCAATACCTCTTAACAACAGTGGTATTTGCGATACAGTAAGAGGATATGTTTCAACACTCCCTGAGAGCTTTGAAGGTAAGTTTGCCATGGCAGACCTTATTTCAGTATTCCCACTAAGAATGACGAGAGAAAGATATGCTGACTATATTTCAAAGGGAGTTTCACTTCTTACAAAGGATTTGCCTGATGAATTTGCGAATTCCTGTATTGACAGATTAAAGGATATGTTTTTTGCAGACTGCGATGAAAATTTCAAAGAAGATTTTCCACTTATGTATGAAAAACTTGATATAACCAAGAAAGACATTAATAATCTTGACAAAGAAGGTATTACGGAAGCCCTTAATGACATTGACGGCAATGTAGAGGCTATCCAAAGTATATATGCTCTTTTAAGTGTATATTTTAATGATGTTATTTATATGCAGGTTCTTTCAATGTTTGCAGTTGACAGTGATTTTCTGTTTAATGACGATATGCTTTTAAAAGATTTATATTATTCATTAAGAGATGTTATAACTACTAAGGATACTTCTCTTTTAGAAGATATATTTGAAAGAACCGAAAACGAAATAAGTGAACGTTTCGAGCTTTCAAAGCCTATAGAAGAAGAGCTTTCAGAAAAAATGAAGGCAATAACACAGGAGGAATATGAAAAACTTACACCTGATATTAAAACTGCAATAAATGTAAACAATACAATTAGCGAAATGTTTTACAGCGAACTTGACCAGAGCCTAATGCTTTCTAGAGGTTCAAGTGAAAATGTTGAAAAAATGACAGAAGAGCTTATTAACTATATCAACAGCAAAACAGAAAATATGGAAAACAGTGACAGAAAGATTTTAAAACAGAATTTCTTAAAAAATATACCCTGCCCTATGACAAAAGAAGAGCTTTGCGATTACTGTGCATACTCTCTTGACGGTATAAATGACAGAGAATTAAGCCTTATGACTTACGGAAATATATTCCAAATAACAGATAAGGCAAGAGAAGAAATTGAAAATCACCACCATCATGACCATAACTGCGACTGCGGTCACGAACATCATCACCACGAACACAACTGTGACTGTGGGCATGAACATCATCACCACGAGCACAACTGTAACTGTGGACATCAACACTAAAATTAAAACAGCACAGGAATTTTCTCCTGTGCTGCCATTTTTACAATTCTTTACACAAATCCGTAATTATATCAACGCACTTATCTATACCGAAAACACCACTGTCTAAGGTTAAATGATAATTTTTAGCCATACCCCATGTTCTGTCAGTATAGTACTTATAGTTTACACTTCTTTTCTTGTCCTTTTCTTCAAGTCTTTTTTCAGGCTTAATATTTGTTTCGCCATAAAGTTTAACTATTCTCTCTGCTTTTTTATCAGTATCAGCATGTATAAACACATTAAGAACATCATCTCTGTCTTTTAATATGTAATCAGCACACCTGCCCACAATTACACAATTACCCTTTTCAGCAAGATCAAGTATTATTTGACGCTGAATGTTAAGTATATAATCACTTACTGACATACCATTTATACTTCTGCCTACAAAGGCATAAGAAAATTTACTTTTTGTTGGTGAATACTCTCCCCCTTCCTCAATAAATTTCTTGTCAAAACCTGAGCTTTCAGCAACCTTTTCAATAAGCTCCTTATCATAGAAATCATAGCCCAGCTTATCTGCTGTCATTTTTCCAATAGTTCTGCCGCCGCTGCCAAATTCTCTGCTGATGGTAATTATTTTTTTCATAATCATCCCTCCAATATAATTATTTTTTTCTTGTTTATTTTTGACATAAAAATACTTGCAATGACAGCTGATATAATTTCAGCTACAGGGAATGTAAGCCATACAAGCCATACACCTGCACTTCCTGATATTACAACAAGTGAAAGCACATATGCTAAAGGCAATACAAATATAAACTGTCTACATACAGAAATTATAAGAGATTCTATACCGCCATCAACAGCCTGAAAAATTCCTTGATAAGCAATATTTGCACCGGCAAATATAAAACTTATTGATATTATTCTCATTGCACTTACACACAAATCTCTTGTAGTGCCTGAAAGTCCAAAAACTGCTGAAAAAGGTAATGCAAATATCTCAAGAACTGCAAGACCTATTACCATAATAATAAGAGTATAAAACATACCATACTTTATACCCTCCTTAACTCGCTTTTTATCTCTCATACCATAATTAAATGATACTATAGGAGTAATTGCATCTCTTAAGCCAAAGGCTGCAAACAATATAAACTGCTGAATCTTGTAATAAAGTCCATAAGCCGTAACAACAGTTTCATTAATGCCTACAAATATAATATTAAGACCATAAGTCATTACTGACATTAATGCCTGTGCAATAATAGCAGGAAATCCTATGGCATAAATTTCACCTATAATTCTTAAAGATGGTTTAAAATATTTTATGCTGTTTTTAATTTCACTGTTAAACTTCAAATGAAATATAAGTCCTAATAGACAAGATACGATTTGACCAATTACAGTTGCATAAGCTGCACCCTTAACTCCCATTTCAGGTAAACCAAGTAGGCCATAAATTAATATCGGGTCAAGAATAATGTTTGTTACTGCGCCCGAAATCTGAGCAATAGTTGAAAAGGTTGAACGTCCCGTTGCCTGTAAAAGCTTTTCAAAAATTGAAAAGAACACTATACCAAATGAAATAACGCAGCATATCCGCAAATAATCAACAGCCAATTCATAAATAATAGGATTTGAAGTCTGTGTTCTTACATAAGCATTTACACCAAAAAATCCAAACAGTATAAATACAACACATATAACAATGCCTAAAAATATGGCATTGCCTGCTGTTCTGTTTACCTTTTCACTGTCCCTCTGTCCAAGACTTCTGGCAAGAAGAGCATTTGTTCCTACACCTGTACCTATGCCTATTGCAACCATAAGCATTTGCACCGGAAAGTCAAGTGTAAGAGCATTTAATGCTGCCTCACCGTTTTGGGGAATATTTGCAACAAAAGCACTGTCTACAATATTGTATAATGCCTGAAGCATCATTGATAAAATCATTGGTATACCCATTGTCAGCATTAATTTTTTAATGGGCGCTGTACCCATTTTGTTAATTGAATTTTTTTCCATAATTCCTCCTTTTTTATTAGAGTCTTTTTTAGGAAAGCTGCCACAACCTTAATTTATAAGCAGCAAATATAAATTAAAGGCGTAAATCCAATAATCTGGATTTACGCCTTTCGCCACTCGATACTTAAACATTTTATCAAGTTTTAATAAAATTGTCAAGTTAAATTGTGCCAAATAACAATTATATAATACCAATTATAAAAATAGCAACAATAATAATGGGTAAGCCAAAAGTCATATATCCACGCATCCAGTTTGCAATCCTTAACCCCTTGCCTTCATTTGCTTCTGCCATAAATTTATCCCAACCCCATCCATAGCGACTTACACAAAACAGAACAAAAATAAGTGAACCTAAGGGCAGCAATAAATTACTTACTATAAAGTCCTCTAAATCCATAATTGTACTTTGGTCGCCTAAAGGTGTGATACCACTAAGCACATTAAATCCCAATACACAGGGAAGGGAAAGTATAAACATTAAGACACAATTTACAACACAAGCCTTTTTCCTGCTACAGCCAAATAAATCAATAGTACAGGATATAATATTTTCAAAAACAGCCAAAACTGTTGACAAGGCAGCAAATGTCATAAATACAAAAAACAAACTTCCCCAAAGTCTGCCTAATGGAATATGATTAAAAATATTAGGCAATGTTATAAATATAAGTTTTGGACCACTGTCAACCTCTACTCCATAGGCAAAGCAGGCAGGAAATATAATAAGACCTGACGCTATGGCAACAAATGTATCAAGCACGGCAACATTTATTGATTCGCCCAAAAGGGTATGTTCCTTGTCTATATAACTTCCGAATATTGCCATTGCACCAATACCAAGACTAAGGGTAAAAAATGCCTGATTCATAGCTCCTACTACTACATTACCAACACCTATCTCCTTCATTCTTTCAATATCCGGCAAAAGGTAAAAAGCCAAGCCTTCTGATCCGCCTTTCATAAAAGAGCTGTTTACTGCAAGAACTACCATAATCACTAACAATGCTAGCATCATAACCTTTGTAATTCTTTCAAGTCCCTTTTGCAGACCAATAGAACATACACCAAAACCAATTATAACTACAAGTGCCATATAGCCTATCATAGAAATAGGATTTGCCAACATTCCGTTGAAAAGTTCCCCAACCTTATCTGAATCAGCTCCTACAAAATGACCCAAAGCAGTACTGACAAAATAATATAGCATCCAACCTGCTACAGTGGTATAAAACATCATAAGCATATAGTTTCCTGCCATAGCTATATATCCGTGTATATGCCACTTACTTCCCTTTGGCTCTAATTGCTGATATAATCTTACGGGACTTTTCCTGCTTGCACGTCCCATAGCAAACTCCATTGTCATTACAGGTATTCCCAATACAGCAAGGAAAAAGAGATATATCAATACAAAAATTCCTCCTCCGTACTGACCTGCCATATAAGGAAATTTCCACACATTTCCAATACCTATGGCACAGCCGGCACTAAGCAGAATAAAGCCCAGTCGGCTGCCTAAATGTTCTCTTTGCATTTTTCTCCTCCTAATTATAAAAATTTATCTGTTGTACTACACGCAATTAGCATTATAGCATAATTTTCCTTTTTTATCAACTTACAAATTGTAATTATTGCACAAAAAATAATTAAATTAACTTATTATATCAATTTACAAAAATATATTAAGCAAACAGTAAAAGAGTGTATTCCATAACAGAAAATACACTCTTTTTAACTATCCGTTTTTTCTCCATGTTGCCGGAGTGAGAAGTACCAACAGAGGGAAAATCTCAAGCCTGCCTGCTAACATATCAAAAATCATAACTATCTTTGAAAGCACTGAAAACTGTGAAAAATTGCCCGTCGGTCCAACCATACCAAGACCCGGACCTATATTATTAAATGTAGCGGAAACTGCCGTAAATGTAGTAGTAAGATCAAAATCATCAAGAGCTAAAATAAGCATAGAAAAAGCAAAAATCATTATATAAACAAGCAAATACGTATTTACAACCCTTATGGTGTTATGATCAATTTTTTTACCGTTCATTCTAAGTATTTTTACGCTTCTGGGATGAATTAAAAAGCTTAACTGCTTTCCTATCTGCTTAAAATATATTATAAATCTTGCAACCTTAATACCTCCGCCCGTACTTCCGGTACAAGCACCCGTAAACATTACAAGGCACAAAATATATCTTGAAAACTGAGGCCATTTATCAAAATCAGTAGTTGCAAAACCTGTACTTGTCATAATTGATGAAACCTGAAATATGGAATCTCTTAAATTTATTCCCAAAACACCTGTGGTATGCCACAAATTTGCTCCAATGCCTGCAACAGCTAAAATATAAATAACAAAATACCATTTTACCTCCTCCATACCAAGAGCCATTCTTATGCGTCTTGATATAATAAGGAAGTAAAAGTTAAAATTAATACCAAACAAAAGCATAAATACTGCTGTAACCATTTGTATATATGTACTGTATCCTGCCATACTGTCAGCCTTAATACCAAAGCCTCCTGTTCCCGCTGAACCAAAGACATCACAAAGAGCATCAAATAAAGGCATTTTACCAATAAGCAAAAATACTAGCTGAAGAACTGACAATGCAATGTATATAATGTATAAATATCCTGCTGTTTTTTGCAGCTTAGGCACAAACTTTCCTACTTCAGGACCTGTACTTTCAGCCTTAATGAGATAAATATTCTGTCCCCCTGCCATAGGAAGTATGGCAAGTATAAATACAAGAACTCCCATACCACCAATCCAATGAGAAAAACTCCGCCAAAACAGCATTGACTTTGACATAGCTTCTACATCAGTTAAAATACTTGCTCCCGTTGTTGTAAAGCCTGACACAATTTCAAAAAGAGCATCTACAGCATTTGGTATTTCACCGCTTACAATAAATGGAATTGCACCTATTATACTTAAAACAATCCAGCTTAATGCTACCGCCACAAAGCCTTCTCTGGCATAAAATCGATTATTCTTAGGTTTTTTCAGTGTAATAAGCCTACCCAATATATAAAACACAAAGGCACAGCCAAAAAACACGCCACAAGTATTTTCTTTGTATATTATCGATACAATACCGGGAAGAATAAGAAAATATGCCTCAAATTTAATAACCCAACCTATAATATTGAAAATAATACCATAATTCATAAAATCACACCACTGTTATAATTATTTCAAAATGTCCATAATATCATTTAATCCAAGATTAGTTGTAACAATAATAACTCTGTCACCAAGTTCTATAGTATCTCTACCATCAGGGATAAATGTTTTATCTCCTCTTTTAATTGAACAAACAAGAATATTATCCTTTAAATCAAGGTTCATAAGCTGTTTACCTATCAGTTTATTTATACCTGATGTGTTGTTGACACTAAACTCAAGTGCCTCAACCTTGTTTTCAATAAGTCTGTAGAGGGTTTCAACATTACTTCCATATGAATTTTGGAGAGCTCTTACGTATCTTATAATATTTTCAGCAATAATATTTTTAGGGTCCACAATACTTCCCAAATTCAAATCCTGAACAACTTCCTCAAACGTAACTTTTTTAATCTTGGTAATAACCTTTGCATCTGAAATCTTGCTGACATATAAAGAAAGCATTATATTTTCCTCATCCATATCCGTTACACTTACAAAAGCATCTGTATTACCTACACCCTCCTCATCAAGAAGAGATTCATTTGTAACATTGCCGCATATTATTATGGCTTCAGGCAAAAGCTCACTCAGTTCCTCACATCTTTCCCTGTTACTTTCAATAATCTTTACATTAATTTTTGACTTCAAAAGTATGTAGGCAAGATAGTATGAAATTCTTCCACCACCTGCAATTATAACATTTTTAATTCGGTGAATTTTAGCTCCTGCCTTTTTAAAAACACTATAAACATCATTTATTGGAGTGACAAAAGATATTATATCACCTGAATGTAATATAAAGCTGCCGTTTGGTATAAATGCCTCGTCTTTTCTTTGAACAATACATACAAGTACATTAGGACTGATTTTTACTCTTATGTCACATATAGCCATACTGTCAAGTATGGAGTTTTCAGGTATTTTAAATCGTATCATATTAATACGGCTTTTATCAAAGCTATCCACATCAATAGCAGACGGAAGCTGTATAAGTCTTGCCATTTCCTGTGCTGCTTCCCTTTCAGGATTGACATACATGGAAAGTCCAAGTTCCTCTTTAATATATTTAATATCTTCATAATATTGAGGATTTCTTACCCTGGCTATAGTCTTACAGTTGCCAAGTTTATTTGCCATAAGGCAGCCTAGCAAATTAACCTCATCCTCGTCTGTTACCGCAATAACAAGATCAGCCTCCCTGACACCTGCTTCTATTAGTACATCATGGCTTATGCCATTGCCTGCCACTCCCTGAATGTCAAGAGCATCAACAACAAACTTAATTCTTTCCGTTTCTGTATCTATTAATGTA
>CABVEG010000023.1 GCA_902497185.1 uncultured Eubacteriales bacterium
TTTTATATAATATTTACAATTAAATCAAAAAACATATAATTAATTTGTTACAATATTAAAATAAATTATAATATTTCAAAACCATTGCTAAATTAGATTAACGTATATTACGAAAAAATTCTTTTAAATTCCTACAAAATATGTTATACTAAAAATAATGTATAAAATTCAGCAAGGAGAAAAATATGAGTTCAAACAGACAGTCTAAAATCAGAAATTTCAGTATAATAGCCCATATTGACCATGGCAAGTCTACTCTTGCAGACAGACTTATACAGCAGTCAGGTCTGCTTACGGAAAGAGAGATGCAGGAACAGGTTCTTGACAATATGGATCTTGAAAGAGAAAGAGGTATTACAATAAAAGCTCAGGCTGTACGTCTTATTTACAAAACAGCAGATGGTGAAGAATACACATTAAATCTTATTGATACTCCGGGACATGTAGACTTTAACTATGAGGTATCCAGAAGTCTTGCAGCCTGTGACGGTGCCGTACTTGTAGTTGATGCCGCCCAGGGAGTTGAAGCCCAAACACTTGCAAATGTATATCTTGCCCTTGACAATAACCTTGAAATTCTGCCTGTTATTAACAAAATTGACCTGCCAAGTGCAGAGCCTGAAAGAGTTAAATCAGAGATTGAGGATATTATAGGTCTTGACGCAAGTGAAGCTCCTCTTATTTCAGCAAAGGCTAATATTAATATAGAAGAAGTATTTGAAAAAATCATAAAGGATTTGCCTGCTCCATCAGGAGATGAAGACGCCCGT
The DNA here is from genome assembly GCA_902497185.1 of uncultured Eubacteriales bacterium. Taxonomy (GTDB): domain Bacteria; phylum Bacillota; class Clostridia; order Lachnospirales; family CAG-274; genus Gallispira. The sequence goes on from CABVEG010000023.1 coordinate 771, forward strand.
CTTAAAGCCCTTATATTTGACAGCTTTTATGACAGCTACAAGGGTGTTATAGTATTTATGCGTATATTTGACGGCAAAATGAAAAAAGGCTCTAAAGTCAAATTTATGGCAACAGGGAAGGAATTCGAGGTTGTTGAAGTAGGCGTATTCGGACCGGGACAATATATTCCCGTTGATGAATTAAAGGCAGGAGATGTTGGCTATCTTACAGCCAGTATCAAGAATGTTAGAGATACCAGAATAGGAGATACTGTCACAGATGCCAAAAACCCTGTTACAGAACCGTTACCAGGCTATAAAAAAGTCAATTCAATGGTTTACTGTGGTATTTTCCCTGCTGACGGTGCAAAATACGGTGATTTAAGAGATGCCCTTGAAAAGCTCCAGCTTAATGATGCAGCACTTAATTTTGAGGCAGAAACCTCTATTGCTCTCGGATTTGGTTTTCGCTGCGGCTTCTTAGGTCTTTTACATCTTGAAATTGTGCAAGAAAGACTTGAAAGAGAATATAATCTTGATCTTGTTACAACAGCACCCTCCGTTATATATAAGGTATATTTAACCGACGGCTCTGTTATTGACCTTTCAAATCCGTCAGACCTGCCTGATGTAACTACAATAGCTAAAATGGAGGAGCCTATTGTAAGAGCGGAAATTATACTTCCAAGTGAATACATCGGCACTATTATGGAGCTTTGCCAGCAAAGACGTGGTGAGTATGAGGGAATGGAATATCTTGAAAAAACAAGAGCAGTGCTCACTTATAAACTTCCTCTCAATGAAATTATATATGACTTTTTCGACGTATTAAAGTCACGTTCAAGGGGCTATGCATCCTTTGACTATGAGCTTATAGGCTATGAGGAGAGCAGACTTGTTAAACTCGATATGCTTGTAAACAGAGAAGTAGTGGATGCATTAAGCTTTATTGTTCACGAAGATTCTGCTGCTGAAAAGGGCAGGAAAATGGCTGAAAAACTTAAAAAGGAAATACCAAGACATCAGTTTGAAATACCTATTCAGGCAGCAATAGGCAATAAAATTATAGCAAGAGAAACAATTTCTGCTGTAAGGAAGGACGTTCTTGCCAAATGTTACGGCGGTGACATTACAAGAAAGAAGAAGCTTCTTGAAAAGCAGAAGGAAGGCAAAAAGAGAATGCGCCAGATTGGCAGCGTAGAGGTTCCACAGGCAGCATTTATGAGTGTACTGAAATTAGACGAGGAATAAATATGACATCATTATATATACACATACCCTTTTGTAAAAGTAAGTGTAAATATTGTGATTTCCTAAGCTTTCCAAATACTGAATATATCAATGCTTACAAGGATGCATTGCTTAATGAAATTAATGCTTTTGATTGTAAATCGGTCAAAAGCATTTTTATTGGCGGAGGGACACCTTCAATAATAGACAGCAGCATTATTTCGGAAATTATAGACAGCTTGGGGAAATTTAACATAGAAAAAAATGCTGAAATCACAATAGAAGCTAATCCCGGCACACTTACCGAGGAAAAAGTAAAAGAATACAGAAAAAGTGGTATAAACAGAATAAGTATGGGACTACAGGCATGGCAAAACAATCTGCTTAAAACTCTTGGCAGAATACACACAAAAGAGAGTTTTTTAAAAAGCTATGAAACAGCAAGGAAATATTTTAATAACATAAATATTGATATTATGTTTTCTCTCCCTGATCAAAGTTTTGAAATGTGGCTTGAAACCCTTGAAAACGTAACAGCATTAAAGCCTGAGCACATTTCGGCATACAGCCTTATAATTGAAGAGGGAACTCCTTTTTATGATATGGACTTAAATCTGCCTGACGAGGAAACTGACAGAAAAATGTATCATTCTGCAATTAAATACCTTTCAGATAAGGGCTATAGACAATATGAAATTTCCAATTTTGCAAAAGATGGTTACGAATCCGTGCATAACTCCGTCTATTGGCAGAGAGGAAATTATAAGGGCTTTGGCTTAGGAGCAGCCAGTCTTATTAACAATATAAGATATAAAAACACCGAAAGTATTTCAGAATATATAGAAGGTACTACAGTCACTGAAAAAGAAATTCTTAATAAAAATGACCAAATGGCTGAATTTATGTTTTTAGGTTTAAGAATGACTCAAGGTGTATCCATATCTCAGTTCAAAAATGAATTTAATGAGGATATGCTAAAAAAATACAACAAAGTGATAGAAAAATATAATGATTTTTTTATTATTGACAATGACAGACTAAGGCTCACAACAGAAGGAATTGACATTTCCAATATGATTTTCAGTGAAATCATTTAAACAATTCTAACATATTTTTACCTCAATTTCTGTGCAGTATTAACAATTTAACAAAAAATAATATTTTTTTAAAGGAAATTTATTAATTTTGTGGAATATAAATATCTATAAGGCAGAAAGATATTGTCAAAAAGCATTATACGCTTTTAAAATAATTAAGCAATATAGTCTAAAATGAACAAAAATATTTATTTGGGGTGATTATTTATGAGGAATTATTCAGCGGATCAAATTAGAAATGTGGCTGTCCTTGGCCACAGCGGATGTGGCAAAACAACAATAGTAGAGGCTTGTTTACACGTCAGCGGTGGCTCAAAGAGATTCGGCAGAGTTGAAGAAGGCAACACTGTCAGTGATTATGATGCAGAGGAAATTAAGAGAAAAGTTTCCATTAGTTCATCAATTATTCCTGTTGAGTGGTTGGATGAAAAGATTAATTTCATCGACACTCCCGGTTATTTCGACTTTGTAGGCGAGGTTAAGGAAGCATTAGCTGTTGCTGACCTTGCACTTATTGTTGTTGACGGCAAGTCAGGCATTCAGGTAGGTACTGAAAAGGCTTGGGAAATGGCAACTGAAGCTAATGTTCCTAAGATGATTATTGTAAACGGTATGGACGATGAAAATGCTAATTGGGCAGAAGTTTGCGAAGCATTAAAGCAGACTTTCGGCAAGAGCATTGCTCCTATTCAGGTACCTTTCTACGAGGACGGCAAATACATAGGCTTTGTAAATGCAATCAGAAGAAAAGCAAGAAAGTTTGAAAACGGTCTTGTAGAGCCTTGTGATATGCCTGAAGGTTTAGAGGATGAAGTTGAAACAATCAGAAATATGATTGAAGAGGCTGTTGCTGAAACTGATGATGAATTAATGGAAAAGTTTTTCGCAGAAGAAAGCTTTACTGAAGATGAAATTCACAAGGGCTTAAATTTAGGTATTTTAGACGGTTCAGTTACTCCTGTTATTTCAAGCTCAGCAGTTACAACCTTAGGTATCAGAGTATTAATGAACTCCATTAACAAGTTCTTACCTCCAACCAATAAGGTTAGACCTACTATGGAGGCTATTAATCCTAAGACTGATGATGTTGTTGAAATCAACTGTGACGAGTCTGAGCCTGCGGCTGCATTTGTATTTAAGACAATTTCCGACCCTTATGTAGGTCGTTTAAGCATATTCAAAGTTTGCAGCGGTGTTATCAAGAAAGATATGATGCTGAAAAACGTAAACAAGAATATTGCTGAAAAACTTGGTAAGATTTATGTATTAAGAGGTAAAGAACAGATTGAAGTTGACAGACTTAACGCAGGTGACATAGGTGCTGTTGCAAAACTCCAGAACACAAGCACCAATGATACCTTGGCATCTGCTGACAGACCTGTTCAAATGACGCCTATTTCATTCCCTACACCATATCTTTCAAAGGGTATTAAGCCTAAGACAAAGGGTGATGAGGACAAGCTTGCCGGTGCTGTTGCAAAAATGCTTGAAGAAGATAAAACACTTGCATTTAAGGTTGACAAAGAAACTAAGCAGTCTGTTATTTCAGGCGTTGGCGAATCTCATATTGACGTATTCGTAAATAAATTAAAGAGTAAATATAAGATTGAAGTTGAACTTTCTGAACCTATCATTCCTCACAGAGAAATGATTAAGAGTAAGGAACAGGTTAGATATAAGCACAAGAAACAGTCAGGCGGCGGCGGTCAGTACGGTGATGTTGAGATCATTTTTGAACCTAGCGGTGATTTAACAACTCCTTATGTATTTGAAGAACAGATTTTCGGCGGTGCTGTTCCTAAGCAATACTTCCCTGCTGTTGAAAAGGGCTTACAGGAATGTGTTAAGGCAGGTCCATTGGCAGGTTATCCTGTAGTTGGTATTAAGGCTACACTTGTAGATGGTTCTTATCATCCGGTTGACTCTAACGAAGTTTCATTTAAGATGGCAGCCATTGGTGCTTTTAAGGAAGCATTCAAAAAGGCAAAATCTGCAATTATGGAGCCTATTAACACTGTTGAAGTTGTTGTGCCTGACAGCTACACAGGTGATGTAATGGGCGATTTAAACAAGAGAAGAGGTCGTATACTTGGTATGGAGGCAAACAGCGGCAAGCAAACTATTACGGCTGAAGTTCCTGCTTACGAAATGATTAAATATGCTACAGATTTAAGAAGTATGACTCAGGGCAGAGGCGAATTTTCAATGGAATTTGCCCGCTTTGAAGAAGCCCCTCACGATGTTCAGGAGCATGTAATTGCTAAGAGAAAGGAATTAGTAGAGGGTAAGTAATTTAATTTAGTTTTCTCATTTTTTGTTTCTTTTCTTAAAATACCCTCATACAGATTAATAATGCTGTATGAGGGTATTTTTGTTTGCTGCAATTTAAATTATATTACATTTTTTCATATATCATATTACATATCTGATACTGTTATTTTACCTGTACTTGTATTAAGATAATAATAAGCTGAAACAGATTTTGTCCCCATAAAATTTCCGTCTTTTACAAAATTTCCTGTAGCCGTAACCACATAGGTACTTTCATCATCTATTATTTCTTCACTTGTGGAATCAATTTGAAAGCTATCTTCCTTAACATTTATAACAACAGGTGCTTGGTATTTTGCATTATTAATATAATATTGTCCATCTGAATTTTGCTTAATGTCTATATCAGCTTTAAATTCAACCTTCACAGGTGATAATGTTTCGTTAGTATAACTGTATTCTTTTATATCCTCAGCTACAACACTATCTGCATTACCTGAATAATCATTTGATATATTTACAAAATTTCTTATTAAATAAACAAATAATAAAAGTAAAACTATAATACCTATACCAAACAAAAGCTTTTTTCTTACCATTCTACATCTCCTCCTATTTTTGCTGTTTTTCAATTACTGTTTACTTAGTCTTAACTTGTTTTAATCATATCATATCTATCAAATACTGTAAACAATAATCCATATAAAATAACATAAATAATTGTATAAAAGAATTTATATCTCCACTTACACAACTTGTCCTCATAATATTTCATTTAGTCGGATTGCTTTTATTTATATCCAAAAGCAAAAAAATCCGGTTTACACTCAGCCGGATTTTTTACTTTTATATTCATTTTTATCTTTTAGCCTGTTCAAGGGCACTATCTATAGCGTCAAGGAGTATTCCTCCCGTAACTTCATAATCTTTATTTAACTCAATATCCGTGCTTTGCATTTCTACGACCTGCCCGGCAATATCATCAATGCAGGCATTAAACGTAGGATAAAATACCTCCTGAGTTTCATTAAGGGGATTTAATACTATGCTTTCAATTTCATTTTTACCAACTGTAACAGATAGAGTTACAGGCTTTCCATACAATACTATTTCCGAATTGTATGTACCCTCTTTATAAGCGCTTTTAAAACTTCCACTGAAAAAGCCTATAATTGCAACAATTATGATTATACCAAGTATTGCGAATACTGCCGTTTTAATAATATCCCTTAATTTTAGGACAAAAATTTTAGATGCCATTTTTTTCACCTGCCTTATGATATAATTATATTAGCAAATCCATAAAAATATGATATACTATATATAGATTTTAAAATAAGAGGTAAAAAATATGGGATTAAGATATATACTCGGAAAATCATCCACAGGCAAAACTACATTATGCATAAATGAAATAGTGAATACTGACAATATGGTTAAAAGAATTTTTTATATAGTTCCAGAGCAGTTTACTCTGGAATCTGAAAAAAATCTTTTAAGTAAAAAAGAATCCCTTGTAAACATTAATGTTCTGGGATTCAGACATTTTGCTTATTATCTTATGTCAAAAATGGGTACTTCAGGAAGAAAAATTTTAGATGATTCAGGAAGAGCCATGCTTATTAAGAAAATTGTGCTGGAACTTAGGAATAAACTGGATTTTTATAAAAATTCCGTTGATAAGCAGGGCTTTATTGACAGCCTTGATGAAACCATAGCAGAACTTATGCAATACAATATTTCCGATGAAAGCCTTTCTCAGCTTATTTTAAAAATTAAAGAAGGTAATTTAAAGGAAAAGCTCAAGGATATTCAGCTTATTTTCAATAAATACAAAGATTATATTAATAAAAGCTATATTGTATCTGACGGTATTTTGGATATTTTGTACGACCTTATTCCCAACTCCATTGTTAAAGACAGTGAAGTATGGATTGACGGCTTCAAAAGTTTTACGCCACAGGAAAATAAGGTTATAGGTCAGCTTTTAAAATATTGCAGCAAGGTTAATATTACACTGCCCTTAAATTCGGCAGCTGTTGAATATAAAAATATAAGTGCCTTTGATGAAAATTACGAAGTTAAAAAAACCATTACTTCCATAACATCAATAGCAAAAGAAAACAACATAAGTATTGAAGATGTTACATATCTAAACAAAAATTATAAAATCTGTAACGAAGAAATTGAGCATTTAAAAGAAAATTACTTTAAATATAAATTCACACCTTATAAAAAAGATGTAAAAAATATTGCTGTATATAAATCAACTAATATGTATGATGAAATAGAATACATATGCACTGAAATTAAAAGTCTTGTACAGTATAAAAATTACAGATATAAAGATATTGCCCTTATTACAGGTGATAGTTCTTACAACGTACCTTTGAGCATTGCACTGAAAAAATATGATATACCTAATTTTCTTGACGGAAGAAAAAGTGTAACAAGTCACCCTGTTATAACACTTATTACATCGGCTGTGGACATTATTGCTTACGGCTTTGACAATAGTGCAGTTTTCAGATTTTTAAAGACAGGCTATACCGACATAGGTTTTGATGAAATTTTTATACTTGAAAATTATACCCTTGCAAACGGTATTAATAAATATAAGTGGGACAAGGAATGGAAATACGGCTTTAAAGATGAGAGACACCCAAAAAGACCTAAAAAAGAAACAGTAGAAGGAATCAGAAATAGATTTTTTGAAATATTATCACCTTTAAAAGACAAATTCACAGTCAACAGAAAGGCAGAGGTAAAGGAAATAACAGAAAGTCTTTTTCAGCTTTTGAATAATATTAATGTTAAGAAAAGACTGGAAAATGAGCTTAACAAAGCAAGGCTTAATGGTGACAATGTAAAGGCTGTAATTGACGAAGGAGTATGGAATATAGTTATTGACATTGCAAATAAAATGATTGATATTTTAGGTGATGAAAAAGTAACATTAAGAGAATATTCAAAAATACTTAAAACAGGTCTTAACACAGCAACTATAGGTGTTGTACCTCCTACACAGGATTATCTCATTGTTGGAAATATGGAAATCACCAGATTTCCAAATATTAAAGCTATGTTTATAATTGGCGCAAACGAAGGCAATATACCTGTCAGGTTAACTGAAAAAGGAATATTTACAGATGATGAAAAGCAGACAATCGAGGACAACAATGTCGAGCTTTCGCCAAGCGTAATACAAAAAATGAATAACGGCAGACTTAGTGTATATATGAACATTACAAAAGCTGAAGATTATCTTGTTTTAAGCTATCCTACAGGCTCAATACGTGGCAGTGCTCTTTCAAAATCAAGCATTATATCAAGAATTAAAACATTATTTCCTAAACTTAATGAAAAAACTGTTGACGGTAGCCTGTTTGACACCAATAATATACTTACAGGAAAGGAGGCAGCCTTTGGCAGCCTTATAAAAGCTGTTTCTACAAACCTAAATTCGGAGTTTACTAATGAGCTTTACAAATATTTCAGCAATGATGAGGAATACAGTAAAAAGCTAAAAGCAATTAAATATGGAATTATAAGCCAAATTCCCCAAAATTATATAAGCAAAAAACTTATGGATATACTTTGGCAGGAGGTTTACGGAAAAGGAAGTGTATCTAAACTTGAAAAATTTACTGCCTGTCCTTTTGCCTTTTATATGAACTATGTATTAAAGGCAGAAGAAAGAGATTTATTTCAACTTAAAAACACTGAAATAGGTACTCTATCCCATAAAATAATGGAGGAATTTTCTAAGCATATTAAATCAGAAAATATGGATTGGAGCTGTGCAGACAAAAACTATACTGACAGCTTTATTGACAAACATATTGGTGAATTTGTAAAGGAACTGGACAGTGATATTTTTGAAAGCAACAGAAATGCCGCAATTCTTGATAAAATTATAAGTTCTGCAAAGTTAAGCCTTTGGGCTAATGTTGAACAGATTAAAGCAGGTCGCTTTAAACCGGAAAGTTTTGAAATAAGTTTTGGAAGAGCTGATTCTGAAATTCCTGCTATTGAAATAGAGGTAGAGGACAACAAAATATTAAAACTAAACGGTGTAATTGACAGAGTTGACAAAATGCTTGCAGATGACGGCAAAGTATATGTTAAGATTGTTGACTATAAAAGTTCATCAAAAAGCCTGGATATAAATAAGATTTATAACGGACTTCAACTACAGCTTGTACTATATATGAACACTCTTATTACAGATAAAAATACAGAGGCAGGAGGTATGTTTTATTTTAAAGTAAGCGAACCTGAGCTTATTAATGATGGTGATAATAAAAATGAACTTTCTTATGAAGATTTTATATTAAACAGAATGGCTTTAAATGGAATGTATGATGAAAGTGTAACTGAAAATTTAGACAGTGCTAAAATTGAGGTTTTGGTACGAAGAAAACCTGTGGAAATTTTAAGGGATATATCCTTATCTGACAGCACAGTACTGGATAAAGAAGAAATGAATAATTTACTTGATTATTCAAGGGATATTGTTAAAAATATCGGCAAAGAAATGGCAAAGGGAAATATTGAAATAAGCCCTTATCAGTACGGAAACGAAAATTCCTGTAATTTCTGCCCCTATGGTACGGTTTGCGATTTTAAAAACAGTAATGGAGAAAATATGAGGAATATTGAAAAAAGAGACGAAGAAATTTGGGAGATAATTAATAATAAGGAAAAATAAAAGTATATTTTGTTATAAAGTCAGATAAAAAAATAAAACTGCTGCAAAATGAATGGAAAGCTATTCATTTTGCAACAGCTCCTTATGTTATATTATCTGTTTTCTTCTATAGCTGACCAAATATCATTTTGTATTTGCCCTATTCTCCACACTGATATTTTGTTTATTCCAAACATTTTAGCAAGTATTATTTTATCACTGATACTTTGATAATTTTCATACCATAAAACCACTTTCTGACCTTTATCATTTGTGTAAGTGGCTTTTGGATTTCTATATTTTTGTGAATATTCTATTACAGTATCCTTTTGTGCTAATCGTTTTTCTACTGTATCTGTATCAGGATGAACAGAGTATTCATTGGTAACCTTTCCGTCATTATCTAATATCCAACAGGTTGTTGAAGCAGCACTTATAGCCATTGCTATTTTATTTTTATCATTAACCTGCTCACATATAGACTTAATTGCTATGTATACCTGATTGAAAGGTGTTACGGGAGTTGTGGTAAAGCCTGAATTACGTTCCTTTTCATTCATATAATTTGCTCCATAATCATGTGCCATTAATATAATCATATCTGAAAGTTCGCCGATTGTACTATAGTCGTATGCATTATAATATTCTCCTGCCATTACAGGGTGAACGGCAGTATATATAAGCTTGTTATCAGGAAGCTTTTCTCGTAACTCCGCTAAAAACAAATTAAATCCATTTTTCAGTTCTTCACCCTTCATACCTTCAAAATCTATAGTTACACCATTAAAATCTAATGCAGCATTCGTAATTAGCTCCACAGCTTTTTTTCTGTTATTGTCATTTAATAAAATTGTTTCACAGGCGTTTTCGCTCCCTTCACCTTTTTGTGATGTATTCATAATAACAGCAAGGTTTTCAGGAATATTTTTACTCCTAAAATAGTTTACAGCATCTTCACTTCCTTCAGGTATTGCCCAATCATTGTTATTAGAGCTTGTTGTATTTAATAATACTCCATTATCATATTCAAGTCTGCTCCATCCGAATGAAATGCTATCCATATTTTGAGCAAGCTCTCTCTGATTCCATGATGAAATAGCATAAAACCCATGTAAATGCTCAATATTTTTATTATATTTATCATAAAATCGGCACATCATAGAAGCTGTTTCTTCTCTTGATGCAAAGTCAGATGGGGCAAAAAATCCATTACCTTTGCCGCTGATAATTCCAAAGTCGTGTGCTGCTGTTATGTATGAATTGTTTACATCTCTAAATGGACTGCCATCTGTTTCAATATCATTGAAGCCTAATGATTTTATAAGCATTTCAGCCATTTCCTTTCTTGTAATAAAATCATTTGCTGAAATATTTAAAGAATCTATAATACCATGTTTATAACCTGCCTCTACATAAGGCTCATACCATACACCTTCTTTTTTGGTAACTTCCCAATTCATCATATTACACAGCATAGTTATAAACTCACTTTTTTTTACATTTTGTCCAAAACCAAATTCATTATTCCCTACACCCTGCATAATCCCTGCATCATAAACCCTGGTAATATAGCTTTCTGCCCAATGCCCCTTGGGTACATCAGAAAATCCGTACACATTAACAGCCATTATTGGCAGCATAGCTGATAACATCATAATAAACTTTTTCATTTTTACCCTCCTTTACACATTTATATATTACATCTGTAATATATAAATGTCAAGTACAAAAAACAGCACCAAAAAGTGCTGTTCAGACTTTCAAAAAACTAAACTTTTAAGAAAAATTGAATTTCTTGCGACACCGT
>CABVEG010000024.1 GCA_902497185.1 uncultured Eubacteriales bacterium
CGGCGGCGGTCAGCCTGTGCAAAGTGACAGAAAGAAATTATATTGACCTTAAAGGACTTCGTTCAAAGGTACTCTATGATGCAGATAAAGAGCTTAAAATAAGAAAATCCCACGAAAGTCCCGTTATAAAAATGATTTATGACGAATTTTTTGACAGCCCCGGTAAAGCGAGAGCACATAAGCTTCTCCATACTACTTATGTAAACAGAAAGAATAAATAAATTTAAGGCAGAGATTTTTCTCTGCCTTAAAAATTTCAAAAAAACTAAGTTTTTAAATAAGAGGATGGGAGCCTAAGCTCCCTTTAAAACAAATTATTCCTCAGTAAGATCTGCACTTTCAACAGCTGCATCAATAACATCATCACTAATATCCTCAGCAGTTTCAATTATTTCATTTTCAACTGTTTCAGTCATTTCAATAATATCTGTATTATCCTCTGTTTCCTCTACATAGTCGGGCTTATCAAGCTTTAAGTCAACCTTTCTGTAAAGGCTCATTCCTGTACCGGCAGGAATAAGTTTACCAATAATAACATTTTCCTTAAGACCAACAAGAGGATCAATCTTACCCTTTACGGCAGCATCAGTTAATACCTTAGTTGTTTCCTGGAAGGATGCAGCAGACAGGAAGCTGTCAGTAGCAAGAGATGCCTTAGTAATACCAAGGAGAGTTCTTGAACCTGTTGCTTCCTCCTTACCCTCTGCCTGTGCCTTAGCATTAGCAGTTTCAAAAGCAAGCCAGTCAACCTGTGAACCCGGAAGAAGTCCTGTTTCACCTGCTGTTTCTACTCTTACTCTCTTAAGCATCTGTCTTACAATAACCTCAATATGCTTATCGTTAATATCAACACCTTGTAAACGGTAAACTCTCTGTACTTCCTTAAGGATATAGTCCTGAACACCTCTTACGCCATTGATTCTTAAAATATCCTGTGGATAAATAGAACCCTCTGTAATCTGGTCGCCTGCCTCAATTACATCACCATTAAGAACACAAACTCTTGAGCCGTAAGGAATGGAATAATCCTTAACTGTTCCATCAGGAGCAACAACAGTTACATCCTCTTTCTTAGTTACCTTATTTACATTAACTGTAACCTTACCGCCAAATTCAGCAATAATAGAACGACCCTTTGGATTTCTTGCCTCAAAAAGCTCCTCTACTCTAGGAAGACCCTGTGTAAGGTCATTACCTGAGATACCGCCTGTATGGAATGTTCTCATTGTAAGCTGTGTACCCGGCTCACCAATTGACTGTGCGGCAATAATACCTACAGCCTCGCCAATTCTAACCTGTCTGCCGCTTGCCATATTAGAACCATAGCACTTAGAGCAAACACCGTTAGGACACTTACAGGTCAATATAGTTCTAATCTTAACCTTAGTAACACCTGCTGCAATTACTGCATCAGCCATATCAGGAGTAATAAGTGTATCACAAGGAACAATAACCTCATTAGTTTCAGGATTTAAAATATCCTCTGCTGAGTATCTGCCTCTGATTCTGTCTAAAAGACCCTCAATAGTTTCCTGACCGTCCATAAATGCCTCAACTTCCATATATGGAATTTGGTCAAGGTCAGCAGCACAGTCATATTCTCTGATAATAATATCCTGGGCAACATCAACAAGACGTCTTGTAAGATAACCTGAGTCGGCAGTTTTAAGAGCTGTATCAGTAAGACCCTTACGTGCACCGTGAGCAGAAATAAAGTATTCCTGAACAGTAAGACCCTCACGGAAGTTAGCCTTGATAGGTAACTCAATAGTTTCACCGCTAGGAGAAGCCATCAAACCTCTCATACCTGCTAACTGCTTGATCTGTCTGTTAGAACCTCTTGCACCTGAAAGAGCCATCATATAAATATCATTATACTGACCTAAGTTGTCAATCAGAGCCTTAGTAATCTTATCATCAATCTTTTCCCAAACGGAAATAACCTTGTTGTGTCTTTCCTCATCTGTCATAAGACCACGTCTGTACATCTTTGTAATCTTATTAACCTCTGCGTCACCCTCAGCAAGTAATTCATACTTAGCATCAGGAATCTTCATATCTGATACGGATACTGTAAGTGATGCTCTTGTAGAGAACTTGTAACCCAAGCTCTTAATATCATCAAGAACCTCAGCAGTTTCTGTTGAAGGATGCTTGTGTATACATCTGTTAATAATCTTACCTAATTCCTTCTTACCTGTTAAGAAGTCAATTTCGTACTTTAATTCATTTTCAGCCTTAGTTCTGTCAACAAAGCCTAAATCCTGTGGTATAATTTCATTAAATATAATTCTACCGCAGGTAGTATCAACAAGACCAGTCTTGATCTCGCCATTAATTTCAAGCGAACGTCTTACCTTAATCTTGGCATGAAGGCTTATAACCTTGTTATCATAAGCTAAAAGCACTTCATTTTCATCCATAAATACCTTGCCTTCTCCTGGCTCTCCGTCCTTAGCAAGTGTAAGATAATAAATACCAAGTACCATATCCTGTGAAGGTACGGCAACAGGCTCACCGTCAGATGGCTTTAAGAGGTTATTAGGAGAGAGGAGAAGGAATCTGCACTCTGCCTGTGCCTCAACACTTAAAGGTACGTGAACCGCCATCTGGTCACCGTCGAAGTCGGCATTGTAAGCTGTACAAACAAGAGGGTGAAGTTTTAATGCTCTACCTTCTACAAGCACAGGCTCAAATGCCTGAATACCAAGTCTGTGAAGAGTAGGGGCTCTGTTAAGCATAACAGGATGCTCCTTAATAACGCTTTCAAGAACGTCCCAAACCTCAGGCTTTAACTGCTCAACCATTCTCTTGGCGCTCTTAATATTAGCAGCTATTTCATCACTTACAAGTTTCTTCATAACAAATGGCTTGAAAAGCTCAATAGCCATTTCCTTTGGCAAACCACACTGATAAATTTTAAGAGTAGGACCTACTACAATAACTGAACGACCTGAATAGTCAACTCTCTTACCAAGTAAGTTCTGTCTGAATCTACCCTGCTTACCCTTTAATAAATCTGAAAGGGACTTTAAGGCTCTGTTTCCAGGACCTGTAACAGGTCTGCCTCTTCTTCCGTTGTCAATAAGTGAGTCAACTGCCTCCTGTAACATTCTCTTTTCATTTCTGATAATAATATCAGGAGTTCCATACTCAACTAATTTCTTTAATCTGTTATTTCTGTTAATAACTCGTCTATAAAGGTCATTAAGGTCAGATGTGGCAAATCTGCCGCCATCAAGCTGAACCATAGGTCTTAAATCAGGAGGTATAACAGGAAGAACGGTAAGAACCATCCACTCAGGTCTGTTACCGCTTAATCTGAAGGATTCAACAACCTCAAGTTTCTTAATAATCTTAGCCTTCTTTTGACCTGATGCGTCTACAAGCTCTGCCTGTAATTCCTCTGACTCCTTATCAAGGTCAATAGCCTCAAGAAGCTCCTTTATTGCCTCTGCACCCATACCAACTCTGCATGAGCCGGGACCATACTGTTCAATAGTTTCTCTGTACTGCTGTTCAGTAATAACTTCCTTATAAACAAGATTAGTTTCACCTGAATCAAGTACAATATAGTTAGCAAAGTAAAGCACCTTTTCAAGCTCTTTAGGGCTTTTGCCAAGGATAGTACCCATCTTTGAAGGTATTCCCTTAAAGTACCAGATATGAGAAACGGGAGCAGCAAGCTCAATATGACCCATTCTTTCACGTCTTACCTTACTCTTTGTAATTTCAACGCCGCAGCGTTCACAAACCATACCCTTATTTCTGATTCTCTTATACTTACCGCAGGCACATTCCCAGTCCTTTGTAGGTCCGAAAATTCTTTCACAATAAAGACCGTCTCTTTCAGGCTTTAAAGTTCTGTAGTTAATGGTTTCAGGCTTAGTAACCTCGCCATAAGACCACTTTCTTATTTTTTCGGGAGAAGCAAGACCTATTTTAATAGAGTCAAAAACCATCTGCTTTTCAGTATCATTACTCATTATTATTCTCCCTCCTTACTATTTCTTAAAAGACTTTCAAGGTCAGAAAATTCGTCAAGCAAATCATCATCACTTTCTTCATCTTCGTCTATAACAAAATCATCGTCATCAATATCATCAATATTAACATCGTCAATTGAAAGGTCGCCTAAAAGGTCATCAAGCTTATCCTCAACGTTGATGTCTTCATCAGGCTCATTTTTCTCCATATCAACATCAACAGTAAGCTCTCTGTCCTCTGCAAACTCATCAATTTCAACACGCTCGCCCTCATTAAATACTTCAATATCAAGAGCAAGTGCCTGTAATTCCTTAAGGAGAACCTTAAATGATTCAGGGATGCCGGGTTCAGGAATATTTTCACCTTTAACAATAGCCTCGTAAGTACTTACTCTACCTACAATATCATCAGACTTAACTGTAAGAATTTCCTGTAATGTGTAAGATGCACCATAAGCCTCAAGTGCCCAAACTTCCATCTCACCAAATCTCTGACCACCAAACTGTGCCTTACCGCCTAAAGGCTGCTGAGTTACAAGTGAGTAAGGACCTGTTGAACGTGCGTGAATCTTATCATCTACAAGGTGGTGAAGTTTTAAGTAATGCATAAAACCAATGGTAGTAGGATTATCAAATTCCTCACCTGTTCTGCCGTCTCTTAATCTTACCTTACCTGTTCTGTCAATAGGTACACCTGCCCATTCAGCTCTGTGTGCCTTATTTTCATCAAGATAGCTGAATACATCATCTCTTAATGTATCCTTCCACTTGTCACTAAATTCCTCCCAAGAAGTGTTTACATAATCGTTAGCCATTTCAAGGGTATTCATAATATCATTTTCGTTAGCACCGTCAAATACAGGTGTTGCTACCTTCCAACCAAGTACATTACTTGCAAGACCTAAGTGAATCTCAAGAACCTGACCTATGTTCATTCGTGAAGGAACACCCAGTGGGTTAAGAACGATGTCAAGAGGTCTACCGTTTGGAAGATATGGCATATCCTCAACAGGAAGTACTCTTGAAACTACACCCTTGTTACCGTGACGACCTGCCATCTTATCACCAACAGAAATCTTTCTCTTCTGTGCAATATATACTCTTACTGTCTTATTTACTCCCGGTGGAAGCTCATCATTTTCTTCTCTTGAGAATACCTTAACATCAACTACAATACCGCTTGTACCGTGTGGTACGGTTAATGAGGTATCTCTTACTTCTCTTGCCTTTTCACCGAATATGGCTCTTAAAAGTCTTTCCTCGGCAGTAAGCTCAGTTTCACCCTTAGGAGTAACCTTACCTACAAGTATGGAGTTAGGCTGAACCTCAGCACCTACTCTTATAATACCAAACTCATCAAGATCCTTTAATGATTCAGCACTCATATTAGGAATATCTCTTGTAATTTCCTCATCACCAAGCTTAGTATTTCTTGCCTCTGTTTCATATTCCTCAATATGGATAGAAGTATAAACATCATCCATAACAAGTCTTTCACTAAGAAGAACGGCATCCTCATAATTGTAGCCTTCCCAAGTCATAAAACCGATAAGAGGGTTCTTACCAAGGGCAAGCTCACCATCCTTAGTAGAAGGACCGTCTGCAATAACATCACCTGCACAAACTCTCTGACCCTTATCAACAATAGGAATCTGATTCATACAGTTAGACTGGTTTGACCTCTTAAACTTAATAAGGTCATATCTGTCGTTTTCTCCTGAGTCTGTCTTTACAACAATTCTTGAGGCATCAACAAATGTTACAATACCGTCATTTTTGGCAATAACACAAACACCTGAGTCCTTAGCAGTCTTATATTCCATACCTGTACCAACAATAGGAGAATCTGTTGTTAAAAGAGGCACAGCCTGACGCTGCATATTAGAACCCATTAACGCTCTTGTAACGTCATCATTCTGTAAGAAAGGAATAAGGGCTGTAGCTATGGAAACAAGCTGTCTTGGAGATACGTCCATTAAGTCAACTCTGTCAGGAGTTACCTGAATGTTATCCTCTCTCAAACGACAAGTAACCTTTTCGTTAGTAAAATGCTTGTTCTCATCAAGAGGCTCATTAGCCTGTGCAATAACGTACTTTTCTTCTTCATCAGCAGCAATGTAAATAATGTTGTCAGTTACAACAGACTCGCCGCTTGATTTGTCAATAACTCTGTAAGGAGCCTCAATAAAGCCGTACTCATTAATCTTTGCAAATGTTGCAAGAGAGTTAATAAGACCGATGTTAGGACCTTCAGGAGTTTCAATAGGACACATTCTGCCATAGTGAGAGTTATGAACATCTCTAACCTCAAAGCCTGCTCTTTCTCTGGAAAGACCGCCGGGACCTAAGGCAGATAATCTTCTCTTATGAGTAAGCTCACCAAGAGGGTTATTCTGATCCATAAACTGTGACAACTGAGAACTACCGAAAAATTCCTTAATGGCAGCAGTAACAGGCTTAATGTTAATAAGTGCCTGTGGAGTAACACTGTCCGTATCCTGAGTTGTCATTCTTTCTCTTACGGTTCTTTCCATTCTTGAAAGACCGATTCTAAACTGGTTTTGTAAAAGCTCTCCAACGGCTCTGATTCTTCTGTTGCCAAGGTGGTCAATATCATCCTTGTTGCCGATGCCGTAATCAAGATGTATACAATAATTAATAGAAGCCATAATATCCTCAAGGGTAATATGCTTTGTAACAAGCTCAAACATATTAGCCTTAACGGCAGCCTTAAAACTTTCTGCATCGTCATTAGCCTCTAATAAATCCATAAGAACAGGAAGATAAACTCTTTCCTTAATCTTTAAATCCTTACCTGTTAAACCAAGACCTGCAATAAAGTCATCAATCTTAACAGCCATATTTGATAAAATCTTAACACCTCTGCCGTTTACATCAACATAAATAGCAGGGATACCGCTGTCCTGAAGTTTATCACAGATTTCCTCTGTTAAAATTGTACCTGCTTCACATAAAACTTCACCTGTCATTGGATCAACAGCGTCCTCTGTAAGCTTATATCCTGCAACTCTGTTGGCAAAGGCAAGTTTCTTGTTAAACTTATATCTTCCTACATGAGCAAGGTCATATCTCTTATAGTCATAGAACATATTGTGAAGAATAGTTTGTGCTGACTCAACTGTAGGAGGCTCGCCGGGACGAAGCTTCTTATAAATTTCAATAAGACCTTCTTCATGAGTCTTTGTAGCATCCTTTTCAATAGTAGCAAGAATTTTTGGTTCCTCACCGAAAAGGTCTATAATATCCTGATCTGTACCAATACCCAAAGCTCTAATAAGTGTGGTAACAGGTACCTTTCTGTTTCTGTCTACTCTAACAGAGAATACATCATTACTGTCTGTTTCATATTCGAGCCATGCACCTCTGTTAGGAATAACTGTTGAAGTAAGGAGGTTTTTACCGTCCTTATCCTTTGCTATATCATAATATATACCGGGTGAACGTACCAACTGTGAAACGATTACTCTCTCTGCACCATTAATTACGAATGTACCTGTTTCGGTCATAATAGGAAATTCACCCATATAAATTTCCTGCTCCTTAACCTCAGCAACATCACCATTAGTACGAAGTCTGACCTTAACTCTTAAAGGTGTTGCATAGGTAGCATCTCTGTCCTTACATTCTGCAATAGAATACTTAGTTTCGCTGTCAAGCTTAAAATCAACAAATTCTAAAATGTAATTACCGTTGTAATCACTGATTGGCGAAATATCATCAAGTACTTCAGCCATACCCTCGTCAAGGAACCACTGATAGCTGTCCTTCTGTAATGCAAGTAAATTAGGCATTTCCAACACTTCATCAACTCTTGCATAACTCATACGCATAGTGTCACCACACTGCACAGGGCGTAATCTGTTCTTTTCCATTGGCGCTTTCACTCCTTCTTTATATTTTAAAATAATTAATAGATTAGTTCACACTTTCTTCATATTTAAGCAAATTATTCACACTTTATTTACATTTACCTCTTGACAGGGTGCTGCTTTTCGTGTTATAATTCTTATATGTTAAAAGGTGTCTTTTCCTAAAGATACAGTATATTATTGTAACATCATTTTTCCGCTTTGTCAATAGATTTTAAGCGGTTTTTTTATTTTTATTCATATTTATTTGCAAAAAAATAGAAGATGTTAGCTCTTCTATTTTTTTTATTACCCCCAGCCAAACAATTTCGCCAGCAGCACATTCATAATCAAATTATTATCATATAAAATTTTACCTATAATAGAGTTGTCAATAGCAGTAACCATATCGGCAAAAAAAGGTGCAGCTATAAAAACAGTTGACAAAGCCATAACAGTCCACACAGCCATAATTCCCCAAAAAAGTCCTAAAATACCGCCGCCAATACCATTTATCTGTTTTACAACAGGCAGCTTAACTGCGAGCTGCAAGGTACCTGTGGCAATTTTAATAATAACCACTATAATTAAGAAAACAAGAATACCTGTTACAATATTTAATATAATATTTGCAATATAGCCTGCAATATATTCCTGAAGGCTGTTTGCATTCAAAAGCTCATAAATAACGGAATTATTGTTGTCCACAAGCATATTTTTAAGCCCCTGAGGCAAAGTAAGACTTTCTATGGCATTGATCTGACCTGCCCCGCCTGATGCCTCCATAGTATCAAGACCCATAACCGAGTATATGGAATTTTTAAGCATATCAAATACAAAGGTCTGCCTTAACAAGCCGCTTACCACGGGGTAAAGAAAATAAGTCACCAGTATTGATATAAGCCACGAAAAGGACTTTAAAACAGAAGCAATAAGTCCCTTTGCTGCAAATATAAATATAAAAAGTAAAAGTATAATCAGTATAATAATATCAACTGTATAATTAATCATATGACCTCCTACTGTGCCTTTGTGGTAGTTTGAGTTTCATTTTCTGAAACAGAGCTTTCAGATTCTTCCTCTGTTTCCTCCTCCTGCATTGTTACACCCTTTTTAACATCTATAAGCTGCATTTTGGTAGGTGTCACAATTATTACCTTATCCTGTGAGTTATAAAACTGCATTGACTTTACATTTTGTATGGCAGAATATTTCCACAATTCTCTTCCCCTTGAAGTATATGCCGTATAATCCTTATCAACAGCAATTATTGTACCTTTTTCAGATGAGAAAATATCGCTTATTCTGTCTTCAGCCTTTGCAGAGCCTGTTTCCTTACCTGATAAATTATACCAATGTACCGTATTTTCATTAGCTACTGCACTTTCACTTGTAAGGTCAATAGCCTCACCATAGGCAACAGCAATTTCCTTGCCGTTTACTATATCAAAGGCAGTTACATAGTTATCAAATTTCTTTTCCCATTTCTTTTCAAAGCTGCTGCCTGAGCAATTTATATTCATAACAGACAAATCACTTGCAACAATGCACTGATTGCCCGGCACAAATTTTACAACAGCTGCAATAGCTTCAGGAATTTCAATAGCACTAATAAGACCGTCACTGGATTCCGTAGATTGTGCCTCTGACTTTACTGTATAGTAGAAAAGCACACTTGATTTAATTTTAATATCGTTATAATTTACAAGAGATAGGGATACAACAGAACCGTCATCAGACACATCAATACCTAAAGGAATACCGTCCTTTGATGCTCTGGCACATTCAAACATTGTTTCTCCCGTGTTAGAATAAACATCAACTCTATAATCATCATTAACCTTGCACACAACGGCACAGCAGCCCAAAGGATTAATGGCAAAGGTAGTAATGGGACCTGCCGCAGAAATCTGATAAAGTCTGCCTGTTTTGTCATATACATTAACTATTTTACTGTTGCTGT
Organism: uncultured Eubacteriales bacterium; assembly: GCA_902497185.1. Lineage (GTDB taxonomy): Bacteria > Bacillota > Clostridia > Lachnospirales > CAG-274 > Gallispira. Next base: position 9,819 of record CABVEG010000024.1, read on the forward strand.
CGGCAACAGCTGCATAGTCGCCGTCATTAAGCATATAAGGGGCTGACATTGTAAAAGTATCTGACCATATGGTTTCTCCCTTTTTATCAAGAAAAAGCATACCATCCTTTGATACATAAAAAATATTTTCACCTATTACATAGAAATCCGCCTTTGAGCTCATATTGTATTCCTTTGAAAACATTACCTGCTTTTCGCCTATTTTAATTACATTGTTGGAATTAAATAAAAAGGCAATTATAAGAAGGAAAGCTATGGCACCTACTGCTATTAATGATGTTTTGTTTGTATTTACAAACTTTTTCATATTTTTCTTTGTAGGCTTTATGGCTTTAAGTTTTTTTATGTTTGATGCTTTTTTGGGAGGCTTTACCTTTTTTCTAGGCTTCTTTTTGCCGTCAACTACTCTTAACTCAGGCTTTTCTGCTTTTGATGTTTCTGAATTTTCGGTATTTTCTGCCTTATTTTCATTTTTATTTATTTCATTATTTATTTCTTCTTTTTTATTTTCAATTTCGTTGTTTTTATTCTTATCGTCCATAATGACCTCCAAGTCCAGACATATTTATACATAATAATTATACATTTTTTTATTGGAGATGTAAACTGTTTTTTTGTAACATATTCCTCTGATGCCGCATAATTTACATTAATTATATCTAAGGGGTAAATTATGGGCGGCTATGTAATTGAGGGAGGAAATATATTAAGCGGTGAAGTTTTTATAAGTGGAGCTAAAAACTCCGTACTGCCAATACTTGCGGCAGCAGCAATGCAAAGAGAAACTACTGTTAAAAATATACCCTTTCTGTCAGATGTATCAAATACCCTTGGGATTTTAAAAAAACTGGGCATATTAATTAAAGCGGAGAACAATACTATAAATATATTAGGCTCTCTTTCCACAACAGTCATAGACAAAGATTTAAGCAGCAAAATGCGTTCTTCAATACTTTTTATGGGAGCGCTTTTGGGTAAATTCGGCAGTGTTACAATATACCGTCCGGGAGGCTGTCAACTTGGAGAAAGACCTATTGATGTTCACCTTTGGGCAATGAAAAAACTGGGGGCTGAAATAATTGAAAAAGGCGAAAGCATAATTTGTAAAGGCAGACTAAAGGGCTGTGAAATCAATATGCCCATAGTATCTGTAGGTGTTACGGAAAATATTATACTTGCCGCTGCAAATGCAAAGGGCACAACAGTTATTAAAAACTGTGCAAAGGAGCCTGAAATAGATGACCTTATAGCATATCTTAATAAATGCGGCAGCAGAATAAAACGTGAAAAAAGCACCATAGTTATTGAAGAAAGCAATATAAGCCTGTGTACTGAACACAGTGTTATTCCTGACAGAATAGAAGCTGCAACATATTGTACAATGGCAGCTGCAACAGGAGGAGAGCTTTATATAAAAAACTGTGAGCCACAGCATTTAAGCATAATATTGTCAGTACTTGAAAAAACAGGCTGTATTATAAAAAGGGAAAAGGACACAATATATATAGCTGCACCAAGTAAGCTATATTCTTTGAATAAAATCGTAACAAAACCTTACCCTTATTTTCCTACAGATGCTCAACCACAAATTATGGCTGTGCTTGCAAAGGCTGAGGGAGAATGTATAATAAATGAAACTCTTTTTACTGAAAGAAATAAGCATATATCCGAACTTAATAAAATGGGAGCGGATATTGAAATGAAAGATAACAAAACCTTTATTGTAAAAGGTGTTCAAAAACTTAAAGGTGCAGATGTTGAGGCTAAGGATTTAAGAGGAGGCGCCGCCCTTGTTGTAGCTGCTTTGACTGCTGAGGGTATAACCAGAATTGAGGGTGCCTGCCATATTGAGAGAGGATATGAGGCTATGTGTGCTAAGGTGGGGTTGATTGGGGGAAGGATTGAAAAGGTGTAAATTATTGTTTATTTCACCTTTGGTGAAATAAACAATAATTTAGCCTATCTTTG
>CABVEG010000025.1 GCA_902497185.1 uncultured Eubacteriales bacterium
GGAATCCGTTGCTTTTTACAGCAATAAGATTAATAATTGGTGCTACAAATATATAAATTCTATTAGCCGTAATTCAAGCTCAGTACTTAATAATTACTATAGCAATTACATAACATGGTATATGAAGATTTTTATGGTTTTGACATTACCTAATGACCATAGCTTTTGGAAGGTAAGTTGATTTTAATATATTTATAAAGAGGCACATATTTTTGAAAATATTGTTAAGCTAATAATTAATTTTGTTAAAAAACAAGGTAACAGTTTCTGATAATTGAAATTGTCTGCCTTGTTTTTTTGCTTGTGAATATTTGAAATATTATTGGCTGCTTAAAATGCCTATTTTACCTTTATTTGACTTTATTGGTAATATGGTATATAATGTTATGTAGAATTTTACGAATAGTTGGAGGATTGTATATGAAAATGCAGCAGATGCTTAGTCTTGTTAGGCGAGCTGTGCAAGATTACAATATGATAGAAGATGGGGACAGAATTGCTGTTGGAATTTCAGGAGGTAAGGACAGCCTTTCAATGCTGGCTGTTTTAAAGGCGTTGCAGAGATTTTATCCAAAGCATTTTGAACTTGAAGCAATTACAGTAAATGTTGGCTTTGAGGGTATGGATTTTACTCCCATTCAAAAATTTTGTGATGAAATAGGGGTTAATTATCACATTGTAAATACTGATATAGCTGAAATAGTATTTAAGGAAAGAAAAGAAAAGAATCCCTGTGCTCTTTGTGCCAAAATGAGAAAGGGAGCATTAAATACTAAGGTTGATGAGCTTGGCTGTAACAAAATTGCTTTAGGTCACAATAAGGACGATGTAATTGAAACCTTTTTAATGGCATTATTGTATGAGGGCAGAATACATTGCTTTAGTCCTTATACATTTTTAAGCAGGCAAAAGATAGCCTCAATAAGACCTTTGATTTATGTACCTGAAAAAGATGTTATTGGCTTTGCAAAAAAAGAAAATCTGCCTGTTGTTAAAAATAAGTGCCCCGTTGACGGCAAAACAACAAGAGAGGATATAAAAAATTTAATTAAGGAGTTTGCTTTAAAATATGACCATTTTGAGGACAGAACATTTAATGCAATAAAAAGGTCGTATTTAGAAGGTTGGAAGGTTGATGACTAATGGCTGCATACCATGAGGAAGTTAAAAATAAACTGACACTGAAACTAAGAGAAATTTTAAAAGAGCTGCCGAATTTTTGCAGAGAGTATTTCCTCTCTCTTGCCAATAATACTGAAATAAGAACAAGGGTAGCCTATGGATATGACCTTAAAATTTTTTTTGGTTTTTTGGTTGAGGAGTGTCCCAAATTTGAAGGAAAGAATATTAAGGATATTACCATTGAGGACTTAGGAAAAGTTACTGCTACGGATCTTAATGAATTTATGGGTTATACAGAATATTACATAAATTCGGAAGGCGAGGAAATGTCTAATAAGGAAAAAGGCAAGTCAAGAAAGTTGGCGGCAGTAAGGAGTTTGTTTAAGTATTTTTATCGAATGGAAAAAATAACTGCAAATCCTGCTGCACTTGTAGAAACTCCTAAGATACACGAAAAGGAAATTGTAAGGCTGGAGCCTAATGAAACGGCAGAGCTTTTAGATGTAATTGAGAATGGTGAAAAACTGACTGATGGTGAAAAAAGATATTTTGGTAAAAACGGTAAAAGAGATTTGGCAATAGTCACTCTGCTTTTAGGCACGGGAATGAGAGTTTCGGAGTGCGTCGGAATTGATATAAATGACGTTAATTTTGATGTAAACGGTGTCAAAATTACACGTAAGGGCGGAAATGAAATGGTAGTTTATTTTGGCAATGAGGTAGAAAAGGCACTCCGTGATTATTTAGAAGAAAGAGTTAAAATAGAGCCAAAGCAGGGTAGTGAAAATGCATTATTTCTTTCTATGCAGAATAGGAGAATAGGTGTGCGTTCTGTTGAAAAGCTTGTTAAAAAATATGCTCAAAAGGTTACTGTCCTTAAAAAAATATCTCCTCACAAACTGAGAAGTACCTACGGTACAACCCTTTACAATGAAACGGGAGATATTTATTTGGTTGCAGATGTTCTTGGACATAAGGATGTAAATACTACAAGAAAGCATTATGCACAAATGCAGGATGACAACAGACGAAAGGCAGCAAGAGCTGTAAAATTAAGAGATTAATGGTGGTAATATGGAATATACAAATAAAGCTCTTGAACTTATAGACAATGAAAAGTGGTATGATGCTCAATGTGTGCTTAAGGAGGCTGTTGAGAAAGAGCCTTGCTGTGAAAGCTATAACAATCTAGGTGTATTTTACATTGATAATGGGATACAGTATAAAAATAAGGCATCGAAAGAGGCAAGGGAACTGGGATATAAGTATTTAAAAATAGCTGAGCACTGCGATTTAAATTATAAAAACTTAATTGCTCTTGCTGAATATAACTACCATTATGGCAATACAGATGATGCCTGCAAGCTTTATAAAAAAGCATCGGAGCTTGATAAAAATTATCTTGTTTACAATAACCTTGCCTGTGGCTGCTATAAACTTGGAGGTTATATTAAGGCAGCAATGTATTTTGATAAGGCTTTAAAAATTGCAAATAAAAATATTGATGATATTAAAATATCATATTGTTACGCAATGCTTAAATGTAAAGAGGATTACAGTGATATTTTGAGTACAATTAGTGATGAAAACTGGACTGTTCTTGACCGTTTTGTGCTTTATTTCTTCAATGGTGATATTGAAAAGGCTTATAGTCTTTCAAATAGGGTTATAGAGGAATGGGAGTTTAATTTGTCTGTCCTTGGAATGCTTTATGAATGTATTGAGCAGAATAATGTGACAGAGTTTAATAAATTTGACGGCGAAATTTTGAAGCTTGTCAGCAACAGGATAAAAAGAACAAAAATAATAAATGAATACAGTTATACACCTGTTATGCTGTGGCAGTGTAAGTATATAGGGTGTGATAAGCATTAAATAAAAGAAAAGAGGTTGATCATATGTATAAAGTATTGACAATAGCGGGAAGTGACTGTAGCGGAGGTGCAGGTATTCAGGCGGACATTAAGACAATAACAGCCCATGGTATGTACGCAATGTCAGCAATAACATCCCTTACTGCACAAAACACAACGGGAGTTTACGGTGTTTATGATTCTACTCCTGAATTTCTTGCTAGTCAGCTTGATTGTATATTTAATGATATTGAGCCTGATGCAGTTAAAATAGGTATGGTATCTGATAAGGAACTTATAAATATAATAGCTAAAAAGCTAAGAGAATATAAGGCTAAAAATGTTGTACTTGACCCTGTTATGGTGGCAACAAGCGGCAGTAAACTTTTAAAGGATGATGCTATTGATGCCCTTGTTAATGAGCTTATGCCTGTTGCAAGGCTTATTACTCCTAATCTTGGCGAAGCCGGGGCTTTGCTTGGCAGAGAAATTAAAACTGTTGATGAAATGAGGATAGCAGCTAAGGAACTTGGGGAAAAATATAGTTGTGGTGTACTTGTTAAAGGTGGTCATTTAGATGAAAAGGCTACAGATGTTTTGTTTGACAGGGATAAATTTTTTGAATTTACATCAGAGAGAGTACACACTAAAAATACCCATGGTACAGGCTGCACGTTAAGCTCTGCAATAGCTTGCAATATAGCTAAGGGATGCAGTCTTGAGGAAAGCGTTAAAAATGCTAAGGATTATTTAACCGGTGCATTAAAGGCGGGTCTTGATTTGGGAAAGGGCAACGGTCCCGTGAATCATTGTTATAAAATAGGTGACTAATATGAAAAAAATACTTGTAATATTAACAGGAGGAACAATAGGCAGCAAATCTGAAAATGGTACTGTTAATGTAAGTCCTGAGGCGGCTTATAGTATTGTTGGTTATTATTATGATAAATATGGCAAAGACATTGAATTTGATGTAATTCAGCCTATAAATGTGTTAAGTGAAAATTTTACTGCTGATATATGGCTTGAATTATGTAATTGTCTTGATAATATTAATTTTGATAATTATAGAGGAATAATTATTTGTCACGGTTCTGATACACTGTCATATACAGCTAATTTAGTCGGTATGCTTTATAACAGTTTGCCGTTGCCTGTTGTTCTTATTGCGGCTAATTATGAACTTGATAACGAAAAGAGTAATGGCATAATTAATTTCAGAAGTGCCCTTTGCCTTATCAGGTCTGTTAATAGGGGTGTATTTGTTGCTTACAGTAATGATAAAGGTGATAAGGATATTTATATTGCCACAAGAATTATTGAAGCTGATCCATATCTGGACCAGTACAGAAGTTTTGACGGTAAGCCATGGGGGAATATTGTTGACGACAGCCTTGTTGTGAATATGGCACCAAGTGTTGAAGAATTGAATTCTTTTAAGCCTTTAAGTATAAAAAGACCGAATAATTTTAATAATAGGGTGATGCTTATACACCCCTATCCTAATATGGATTACAGAAATATAAATCTTGACGGAGTAAGTGCAGTAGTTCACTATATGTATCATTCTGCTACAGCTTGTGTAGCAGGAAAGAATACGTCTGTTGTAAACTTTGCCAAAAGGTGTAAGGAATTGGGCGTTAAATTATATGCTGCTTCATTTAAGGACAGAAATATTGAAACAGCTTATGCGTCAAGCAGAGAAATATTAAAAGAAGGTATAATACCTCTTTTTAATATTTCTGCTGAGGCTGCATATATTAAGGTGCTTATAGCAGAAAACAGTGAAAGATTTGATGTTAATAAAACTATTTATTTTGAAGATTTATAATGCCTAAAAGGCCTGAATTTTAAATTCGGGTCTTTTAATATTATATTAAATTTTATAAAGTAGTAAAAAAACTGTTTATTTTACATAAAAAATAGTGTATAATTAAAGTTATATTATAAAATGGAGAGGTGTGCCATGAACTATACTAAGGCTTTTTTTAAAAATATATACAGTATGTTATCTAAGGATAACCGACTATTATGGTCATTGGCGGTTAATGATTTTAAAACAAAATTTGCCGGTTCATATTTTGGTATAATATGGGCATTTGTGCAGCCTGTATGTACTATTCTTGTTTTTTGGTTTGTGTTTCAGCTTGGGTTTAAAAGCCAGGATGTTGGAGATGTTCCCTTTGTTTTGTGGTTAATGACCGGACTGATTCCATGGTTCTTTTTTTCAGAAGCCTGGAATTCGGCAACTAATGCTTTTATAGAGTACAGCTATTTAGTTAAAAAGGTAGTTTTTAAGATTAATATTTTACCTATAATTAAAATTATTTCTGCTTTGTTTGTGCATTTGTTTTTTATTGTGTTTATGCTTGTTATTTATGCCTGCTATGGTATAAAGTTTGATTTGTATGTTTTACAGATTTTGTATTATGGGATTTGTATGATAGTTCTAGTTACCGTGCTTAGCTTTATTACAGCTCCTTTAGTGGTGTTTTTTAAGGATTTGACCCAGATAATGAATATTGTTTTGCAGTTTGCCATGTGGCTTACTCCGATTATGTGGAACATTGATACTATGGAAATATCTAATACTACAAAAATTTTGTTTAAGCTAAACCCAATGTATTATATTGTACAGGGATACAGGGACAGTCTTATTTATAAAAACATTTTTTTCTTTAATATAAAGCAGACAATATATTTTTGGTTGTTAATTATAATATTTGCATTTATAGGAAAGCACATTTATAAAAGGCTTAAACCTCATTTTGCAGATGTTTTATAAAGGAGTTTTTTTATGAATGATATTTCAATTAAGGTGGACAATCTAACAAAAGCTTACAGGTTGTACGAAAAGCCTATTGATAGATTAAAGGAGTCGTTAAGTCCTACTAAAAAATGCTATCATAGGGAGTACTATGCTTTAAAAAATGTTTCTTTTGAAATAAAAAAAGGTGAAACCGTAGGTATTATAGGTGTAAATGGTGCAGGTAAGTCTACAATACTTAAAATAATAACAGGTGTGTTAAGTCCCACAAAGGGTAGTGTTACGGTATATGGCAAAATATCTGCCCTTTTGGAGCTGGGTGCCGGCTTTAATCCTGAATATACGGGTATGGAAAATATATATCTTAATGGAACAATGATGGGCTTTACCAGAGAGGAAATTGATGCAAAGGTTGAGTCAATTCTCGAATTTGCAGATATTGGCGATTTTATTAAACAGCCGGTAAAAACCTATTCAAGTGGTATGTTTGTAAGACTTGCTTTTGCAGTTGCAATTAATATTGAGCCTGAAATACTTATTGTTGATGAAGCTTTAAGTGTTGGTGATGTTTTTTTTCAGGCAAAATGTTATAAGAAATTTGATGAATTTAAAAAAATGGGAAAAACCATACTTTTGGTAAGTCACAGTTTAAGCTCAATAAATAAATATTGTGATAAGGTTATATTGTTGAATAAGGGTGAAAAACTGGCTGAAGGAATTGCTCCTGATATGATAGATCTTTTTAAGAAAATACTTGTAAAGCAAGATATTGAAACAAATAGTGACGATGATATTTTAGAAGATGATAGTAAGAATGTATATACAGAAAATTGGAAAAATCAGCTTCTCTTAAATCCGGTTCAGAATTCATATGGGGACGGAAGGGCTGAAATAATAGATTTTGCTCTTATTGACAGTAAAGGAAAAATAACTAATCAAATTGAAAAGGGTAGTAGATTTAAAATAAAAATGAAGGTTAAATTTAATACCGATGTTGAAGACCCTATTTGTGCTTTTACCATAGTTGATTTACAAGGAACAGATATAACAGGAACAAATACTATGTTTGAAAATGAGGACATAGGCAAGGTTAAAGCAGGAGATATTAAAATAGTATCCTTTGAGCAAAAAATGGATATACAAGGGGGAGAGTATCTTTTAAGTCTTGGATGTACAGGTTATAGTGATGGTGATTTTACCGTGTATCACAGACTTTATGAAGTTTGTAGCATAACTGTTATATCAGATAAAAATACAGTTGGATTTTATGATATGTATTCACATATTGAGATAGAATAAAATTTGTACTTTGTGTGAATTGTTGAATGAGGTATAGATATGATTGAGAAAATTGGAAATGTAACTTTAAATCTCAGCTATTACAGAGGAGAAGATTTATATTGTGACGGTGATGTAGAAGACGAACTTCTTGATATTGTTAAAAATAATGGAAGGGAAGAATTTAACAGTATAATAGAAGAGAAATGTAAATGGCCCATTTTTTATCATTTGTCAGAGCTAAGAACAAATTCTGTAGATTGGATTGATTTTGAAAAAAATTCAGACGTACTAGAAATAGGCTCAGGCTGCGGAGCAATTACAGGCTGTCTTTCTGATAAGTGCCGTTTTGTAACCTGTGTGGAACTTTCTAAAAAACGCAGTATTATTAATGCAGAGAGAAATAAAGATAAAAAAAATATAGAAATATATGTTGGTAATTTTCAGGATGTTGTGACAGAGTTTAATAAAAAGTTTGATTTTATTACTCTTATAGGAGTACTTGAATATGGTGGCTTGTATATAAATTCAAAATCACCTTATGTGGATTTTTTAAAGCTAATTAAAACTTTGCTTAAGCCTAATGGTAAGGTGATAATAGCCATAGAAAATAAATTAGGGATGAAATATTGGGCAGGTTGTAAAGAAGACCATATAGGCAGATACTATGAGTCAATAGAAAATTATACGAGTAATTCGGGTATTCGTACATTTGCAAAAAATGAATTGCTTGAAATACTTAAAAGTGCAGGATTTAGTAATAATGAGTTTTATTATCCTTATCCTGATTATAAATTTGCTACCACAATATATAGTGATGAGTATTTGCCTAAAAAGGGCGAGTTAAATAATAATATGCGTAATTTTGATGGGGAGAGAATTGTTGCTTTTGATGAAAAGAAAGCCTTTGATACAATTATTGACTGTGGTCTTTTCCCTGAATTTTCTAATTCTTATATTGTAATATCAGGAGGTTTTTAAAGTGAAAACCATATTTTCAAAATATTCAAATGAAAGATGTCCCCAGTTTTGTATAAAGACCATAATTACAAAGGATGAAAATGGCAATAGGTATGTAAGAAAATATCCATATAGTTATTTAGCTCAGGAGCATATTGATAAGTTGCCTTTTTATTGTGATAAAATAAATAAATTTTATGGAAATGTAGGATTTAGAGCTGCAAAATGTGTAAAAAAAGAAAACAGTGTAATATTTGAATATATAGAAGGAATAACATTTGAAGAAAAGCTGGAACAGGCATCTGATAATATAAATATAATTTTTCAGCTTATAAATGATTTAAAAAATGCACTTATTAACAGTGAATATACAAAGCCCTTTGTTAGAAGTGAAAATTTTGATTTTGTTTTTGGTAGTGAAGTATTGCCTGATAATTTACATGCAATGGATTTTACATGTTTTGATTTGGCTTTTAATAATCTTATTATAAATAATGATATATTTTGTATTATTGACTATGAATGGTGCTTTGATTTTCCTGTACCAATAGAATATATTATTTACAGGGCTTTAAAGCTGTATATAGTTCTTAATAATAAAAATGAGCTTTTAAATAAGGATATATATGGTTATCTTGGATTTGATAAATATATGATATCCGTATTTGATAAATTGGAAGAAAATTTTCAAAATTATGTACACAAAGGTGCTTTTATTACAAGAGAATTGTATGAAAAGTATAAGGGAAAGAACTATAACATAAATGAGATTATGGCTTTGTCTGATGAAAAGGAAGAACGTTGCTGGGCACAGACTTATATTGACTATGGAAATGGATATAATGAAAATGACAGCTATAAACGCCTTTTTAGATATGGAGAGGAAATGGAAATTAATATTGCATTAACAAAGGATGCAAGGGCTTGTCGTTTTCCTGAATTTAATAGCTGTATTATGGTTACAAGTCGTATTGTTGCTTGCAGTAAGTATGGAATGTATGATCCTGAATACAGTACTAATGGTTGTGAAAGTCACGGTGTAATATACTTTACTCAAGAAGATCCTCAAATTATTTTTGACAACCTTAGAGAAGGAACAACAGCTATACAGCTTAAATGTAGAATATATCCGTTAAGTGGTGAACATATTGATGGTCTTGCAAAAGCTGTTTTTGATAATAAGGAGCTTAGTGATATTGTCGAAAATCAAAAAATAAAAATAAACAATCTTGAAGCTGATGTTGTAAACCTGGAAAATGTAAATAACGAAATTAATAATAAACTTAATGAACGTATAAATGCTTTAAGTGCAGAGATTGTTCAAAAAGAACAATACATTTCCGCTATTGAGAACAGCAGAGCATGGAAAATAGTTTGTAGATTGCGTCGGGTTTTAGGAAGATAGGAGTAAATATGAATAATGAAGGAACAAATGTATTTATGAAAGCTTATAAATACTTAAAAGATTTGGGCTTTGTTACAACTGCTTATTTAGTTAAAGATAAAATTGAATCAAAGAAGAAAAAAACAGCATATCAAGCTTTTATAGAAAATAATGAAAAGGACATTTTAGAAACAAAGGATTTGCCATATAGACCACTTTTTTCTTTTGTTGTTCCTGTATATAATGTTTTAACCAATCAATTAAAGGAATGTATAGATTCTGTTTTAAATCAGACTTATGACAATTTTGAGTTAATATTGGTAGATGATAAATCTACTTGGAAAAATGTGCCTAAAGTTTTAGCAGAGTATGAAAAAAATTCTAAGGTGAAGGTAATATATCGTGATGAAAATGGTCATATATCACGAAGTACAAATACAGGCATAGAGGTTGCAAAGGGTGAATACATTGTATTTATGGATTGTGACGATACTGTTTCACCAAATGCGGTTTATGAGTTTACGTTGGCTGTAAATGAAGATAAAACTATTGATTTTATTTATAGCGATGAAGATAAGCTTTCAGATGATGGAAAGGTGAGAAGTTTCCCTTTTTTTAAACCGGATTGGTCACCTGATACCTTTATGAGTTTAATGTATACTAGTCATTTGTCTGCTTACAGAAGAAGTATAGTAAATGAAATTGGTGGACTTAGAGTTGGATTTGAAGGCTCTCAAGACTATGATTTTACTATGAGATTTGTTGAAAAAACCAATAGAATTAAACATATTCCTAAAATTCTTTATCACTGGAGGCAACGTCCGGAGTCTACTGCATCAACTATGGAGGCTAAGCCTTATGTTAGAGAAGCGGTGTGTAAATTAAAAAAAGAGGCGCTGAAAAGACGTGGCTTAAATGGAAGAGTTGAATATATTCCTGAAATACAACAGGCAAGAATAGTATATGAACCGCAGGGTAATCCATTAGTAAGTATAATTATTCCATCAAAAGATAATTTTAATATAATAGAAAGATGTATAGTAAGCCTTGTTGAGAGAACGACATATAGTAATTATGAAATTATAGTTGTTGACAATGGAAGCAATGAAGAAAACAGAAAAAAATATGAGACTCTTTGCAAAAACTATAATGCAAGGTATTATTATGAAAAACTTAATTTTAATTTTTCTAAAATGTGTAATATTGGAGCGGATAATGCTAAGGGTGAGTATCTTCTTTTTTTAAATGATGATATTGAAATTATAGAAGGCAGTTGGCTTGGCAATATGCTGGGACAGGCTTGTCTTGAATATTCAGGCGCTGTTGGTGCAAAGCTTTTATATCCTGATACAAATCTGATTCAGCACAGTGGTGTTATTAACTTACCTGTTGGTCCATGTCATGGCTTTTCTCGTATGGATGATACAATAGTGTACTCTTTTTGTAGAAATAGATTGGAATATAATTATATTGCAGTCACAGCTGCCTGCCTTTGCGTAAATAAGAGTAAATTTAACGAAGTAAATGGGTTTGACGAAGAACTTGCTGTAGCATATAATGATGTGGATTTATGTTTTAAATTGTATGAGCATGGTTATTACAATTCTGTCAGAAGTGATGCCGTACTTTATCATTATGAATCCATAAGTCGTGGTATTGATACGGAGGATCCGGAAAAATATAAAAGATTGGTAAAGGAAAGAGAACTTCTTTATAGTAAACATAATAATCTTAAAAATTACGATCCTTTTTATAATGTTAATTTAGCAGGGGATAGAATTGACTATGAACTGGATTCAAAATATGTAAACGGTGTCAACAATATTGAAAAAGCTAATGTTGATATTACTGGCTTTATAAATGAAAATCGTGTAAATGTTTTTTTTGACCAAATTGTACAGGGCAGTGTAATTGAAATTATAGGCTGGACTTATATTGTTAATATGCCATTTAATAATTTTAATAAAAAGTATGTTATTTTTACTGATGAAAAAAATAAAACTTTAATATTTGACACAAATACAATGCTTCGTACTGATGTAAGTCATACGTTTGGAAATAATAAAAATCTTAATTTGTCTGGCTTTATATGCAATATTGATACAAATAAAATATATGCAGGTAAATATAGGTTAGGTGTTTTGGTTGTAAATAAACTGACACGTAAAAAGTATGCAAGGTTAAATGATAATTATGTAATAATACAAAAAAATGCTAATTAACATCTTATATTTTTATGTATCTTTTATTATCAGTGGAAAAGAGGGTTATAATGAATAAAAACTTAGATATTAAAACAAAAAATGATAATTCAATTAATAATAATATTATAAAGAATTTTTATAAAAAAAGATATACTCTAACTATAGTT
>CABVEG010000026.1 GCA_902497185.1 uncultured Eubacteriales bacterium
TATAGAAGTTTTTAAATTAGAAAACTTGTTAAAAAGATTTTTAACAGATACAGAAATAGGTTTAAATGCAATAAGTAAGTGTACAGATATTCCTGTGTTTGAGTTAAAAAGTGTTTTAGAAAATTCAGAATATAATATAGAACCAGATAAATGTACTTTTTTAATGTTAATACTTGATCAGTTAATAAATAACAGACCGTTAGGAAAAGAAGATGATTATATTAAGGGTGTTATAAAATCCTTAAATAAACATTTGTTTATATCAAATAATGCAATATCTAAGTATGCAGATATATCTATTGATAGATTAAAACAATTTCTGGAAAATAAAGAGGATTTATCTCTTGAGGAAAAATATCGATTAGCTGTTTCTACTTTACATATTTTTGTTAATATTATAAGAAATCCGGAGGCATAAATAAATTTAACATTTATTTTTGTGAAAAAACAAGAGCCGTTGAAGGGTAACTATTAAAAATAAAATAGAATAAATCGAACAAAAATTTTATGATAATTAAAAACCAAATAAAAATAAAAATTTTTCTTGACTAAATGGGATTTTTACACTATAATAGGACTAGTGCTTGATTTGACTTTAAGTAAAATACAGACTAATTACAAGGAGGTGCTTTGACAATGAAGATGACATTCCAGCCAAAGAAAAGACAGAGAAGCAAGGTTCATGGTTTCAGAAAGAGAATGAGTACTGCTAACGGCAGAAAAGTAATACTTGCAAGACGTAGAAAAGGCAGAAAGGTTTTATCTGCATAAATTTTATCTGCATTATAAAAGCCCGCTTTATAAGTGGGCTTTATTGTTATAATATGTAATACTTTTCTATTAATGGTTAAAAGGGGGATAAATATGCTGTTTACAGAATCCCTTAAAAAAAATTATCAATTCAGATATGTGTATAACAGAGGCCGTTCCATTGCTAACAGACTGCTTGTTATGTATTCTATTAAAAATGGAACAGAGGGCAACCGATTTGGTATTTCAGTCAGTAAAAAGGTTGGCAACAGTGTTGTAAGAAGCCGTATTACCAGACTGCTGAGAGAAAGCTACAGACTTTCTGAGGAAAATATACAATCGGGCTATGACATTGTGGTCATAGCAAGAGGCTCGGCTAAGGGAGCCTCTTATAAAGAAGTGGAAAGTGCACTTTTGCACTTATTGAGAAAACAAAGATTACTGAAGTCGGAGAAAAAAGAATGAAAACTATAGCACTATTTATAATAGGCTTTTACAGAAAATATATTACGCCATTTACACCCGGATGTTGTAGGTTTGTACCGACTTGCTCTGCCTATGCCTATGAGGCAATAGATAAGTACGGTCTGTTAAAGGGTGGATATTTGGCGGTAAGAAGAATTTTAAAATGTCACCCATTTCATAAGGGTGGCTACGACCCTGTACCATAAAGGAGGATACACCGTTGCTAAATTTATTAGCTGTTTCCAGAGATGTAATGGACGATCCCGGTATTATTGTTGGACCTATTGCTTGGATCTTAGGACATGTTATTAATTTTTTCTTTAACATTATCTATAGTCTTGGTATTCATGCCAACTCACTTGGTATTTCCATTATTTTATTAACTATTTTTACACGTTGTCTTATGATTCCCCTTTCTTATAAGCAGCAGAAATCCATGTTTAAAATGCAGGCTCTTTCTCCTGAACTTAAGAAAATACAGGAAAAGTACAAGGGGGCAACTGCTGATCCTGAACTTCAGAGAAAAATGCAGATGGAAACTCAGAAACTTTATAGTGAAAATAATGTAAGTCCGTTTAGTGGATGCTTGCCTATGCTTATTCAGCTTCCTATTTTCTTTGGGCTTTATCATGTAATGCAGAATCCGTTTAAGTATATTGATGTTATTAATGATGTTTATACTCAATTATCAACAATGGTGCTTACTGCTGCCCAGACTGATAATAATTTGTTAAAACTTGTGCAGGAATTCGGTCAGTTCGGTCATGTACCGGAAAACACAGGTATTGATGTTAATATATTTAACAGAATTATTAACATTCTAGGTCCGAGTGAAATAGGTCAGTTAAAGACAGCTATTGCGTCTGCTGATTTTGATAAGATTTGTGCAAGTAAGGATTCCATAGAGCTTTTCTTAGGGCTTAACTTGACAGAAAAGGTTGGTCTTTGGCCAATTACTCCAAAGGCTATTATTCCTATACTTTCCGGTTTAACAACATTCCTGTCATCTTGGCTTATGAGCAGAAAGAATCAGACAACAGACCCTGCTATGAAGTCACAGCAGAGAATTATGAATATTACCATGCCTCTTATGATGATGTGGATTACATCCTCTCTCCCAGGCGGTATTGGTATTTATTGGATTGCATCTAATGTATTCCAGCTTTGTCAGCAATTTTTCCTTAATAGGCATTTTGAAAAAATTGGTGCAGCCGATGTAATTGTGCCAAAGGAAAAGAAGCATAAAAAGGGAGGAAATAAATAATGAAACAGATTGAAATGACAGGTAAGACAATTAATGAGGCTATAGACAATGCCTGTGCCAAGTTAGGCGTTACATTACTTGATGTTGAATATAAGGTTATTGACGAACCCAGTAAAGGTTTTTTAGGTATTGGTGCAAAGCCTGCTAAGGTTCTTGTTACTGTAATTGGCAGTGATGAGGAAGAGGTTAAGCCTGAACCTAAGAAGGAAGATAAGACAGAATTAAAGGTTGAAAAGAAACCTGAGCCAAAGCCCGAGCCAAAGGTAGAAAAGAAGCCTGAACCAAAACCGGAAGTTAAGGTTGAGGAACCTGCTGAATCTGCTGTTGAGGAAATAGAAAAGGAAGAACCATCCGAAAACGAGTCAGCAAGAGCAAGTCTTACTGATGAGGATAAAAAGAATATTATTGCAGTTGCAACTAATTTCTTAAATGAGGTTTTTGCCAAGATGAATATGGCAGTTGAGCTTGAGGCATCATTTATTGACAATAAGCATATTTTTATTGATATGAAGGGCGAGGATATGGGTGCTATTATTGGTAAGAGAGGTCAGACTCTTGACAGTATTCAGTATCTTACTAATCTTGTTGTAAACAAGGGCGAGTATCCTTATATGAATGTTACTCTTGATACTGAGGGCTATAGAGCAAAAAGACAAAAAACTCTTGAACAGCTTGCCTTTAATTTAGCAAAGAAGGCTAAGCATAACAGAAGAAATATTACTCTTGAACCTATGAACCCTTACGAGAGAAGAATTATTCACGCAACTTTACAAAATGACAGATATGTTACTACATACAGCGAAGGTACAGAGCCTTTCAGATATGTTGTAATTGCCTTGAAGAATAATTATTCAAGCAGAAGAAACTATAGAAATAATTAATTTAATGTCAGATGGGCATGGGCGTTAGCCTGTGCCTTTTTTATGGAGGTTGAACATTATGCTGAAAGTTAATATTGATGATACTATAGCCGCTATATCAACAGCAACAGGCAATGGAGGTATTGGCATTGTTCGACTTAGCGGAAGTGAGGCTGTGGAGATTTGCGACAAAATCTTTGTATCTCCAAAGGGTAAGAAATTGAGCCAACAAAAAAGCAACACAATTCATTTTGGAAATATTGTATATAATGGAAAAATTATTGATGAAGTGCTTGTATCTGTTATGAAAGCGCCTAACACTTACACACGTGAGGATGTTGTGGAAATTAATACTCATGGTGGATATAGGGCAGTAACGGCTGTATTAAACACTGTTATTAAAAGTGGTGCAAGAATGGCAGAGCCGGGAGAATTTACAAAGAGAGCTTTTTTAAACGGCAGAATTGATTTGACACAGGCGGAGGCAGTGATATTATAAATGCTAAAACTGATGCATCAAGAGAGGCTGCAATGTTAAGACTTGAGGGTAGACTTTCTAAGGAGATAAAGGCATTAAGAGAGGATATTCTTATGATGCTTGCCCATATTGAGGCAGGTATTGACTATCCTGAACACGATGATGAAACTATGACCTATAACCTTATAGCTGATAATACAAAAAAGGCTTTAATGACTGTGGACAGGCTTATTGCCTCTGCTGATACCGGCAAGATTTATAAGGAGGGTATTAAAACTGTTATTTTAGGCAGACCTAATGTTGGCAAATCCTCTCTTTTAAATGCCATGCTTGAGGAGGACAGAGCTATTGTTACGGATATTCCGGGTACTACAAGGGACAGTCTTGAGGAATTGCTTAATGTACAGGGCATACCTCTTAATATAATTGATACGGCAGGAATAAGAAACACTGATGATGTTATTGAACAGATTGGTGTTGAAAAGTCTAAAAGCCTTGCAGAACAGGCTGACTTAATTTTACTTATGTTTGACGGCAGCAGAGAGTTAAGTGATGAGGACAGAGAATTAATTGAGCTTGTTAAAAATAAGAAAACAATTACCCTTATTAATAAGCTAGACTTGGAACAGAAAATTGATATGGAGGCTTTAAAGAGCCTTGACCCTGTTAATATTTCAGTTAAGTCAGATATGGGTATTAATGATATATATGAAAAAATAAAGGAAATGTTTTCATTTGGTGATATTAACATTAACAATGAGGTTTTAATATCAGGTGAGAGAAATAAGGAAAGCCTTTTTAAAGCTAAAAGCTATCTTGAAAATGTAATGGAAACTGTTGAAAACAGAATGCCTGAGGATTTTATAACTATGGATTTGACAGAGGCTTATGCTGCCCTTGGAGAAATTACGGGAGAGGCTTTGGAAGAGGATATTATTGATAAGATATTCAGTGAGTTTTGTTTGGGAAAATAGAGGTGAAAAAATGGGAAATTTATATAAAGCTGATGAAGTTGATGTCTGTGTAATAGGTGCAGGTCATGCAGGCTGTGAGGCGGCTCTTGCCACGGCAAGAATGGGCTTGAAGACTATACTTTTTGCCCTTAACCTTGACAGCATAGCAATGATGCCCTGTAACCCTCACATAGGCGGAAGCTCCAAAGGTCATTTAGTAAGAGAAATAGATGCTCTTGGCGGTGAAATGGGTAAAAATATAGATAAGACCTATTTGCAGATTAAAATGCTTAACACAGGCAAAGGTCCTGCTGTTTATTCATTAAGAGCACAGGCAGACAAGGCTAAGTACCATACTGAAATGAAAAAGGTACTTGAAAACACTGAAAATCTTTTAATAAGACAGGGTGAAATTGTAGATATAATTACGGAAGATAATAAAGTAACAGGCGTTGTATCTGAAAGCAATGCTCTTTATAAGTGCAAGGCAGCCATAATATGCAGCGGTACATATTTGCAGGCACGTTGCCTTTATGGTGATACTATTATTGAAAGCGGACCTAATGGTTTGAGAAGGTCAGAAAAATTAAGTGACTGTCTTGAAAGGCTCGGCATTAAACTTTTTAGATATAAGACAGGTACACCTGCAAGAGTTGATGCAAAGTCAGTTGACATAAGTAAAATGAAGGCGCAGCCGGGAGATGAAAAGGTTATACCTTTTTCTTTTGAAAATATTAATAAGGATATTTCAAAGCCCCAGTATGATTGCTATTTAACTTATACCAATGAAGAAACTCACAATATTATAAGAGCAAATCTTGACCGTTCACCTCTTTACTCAGGTGTAATTGAAGGTACCGGTCCAAGATACTGTCCATCCATTGAGGATAAGGTTGTCCGTTTTGCAGATAAAACACAGCATCAGATTTTTGTTGAGCCTGAGGGTGAGGACACTAATGAAATGTATATCCAGGGTATGAGTTCATCACTTCCGGAGGATGTTCAGCTTGCAATGTACAGAACTATTCCCGGTCTTGAAAACGTAAGATTTACAAGAACTGCTTATGCTATTGAATATGATTGTATTGATGCAAATCAGCTTAAATTAAGCCTTGAATTTAAAAATATTCATGGTCTTTTCTCCGCAGGTCAGTTTAATGGTACAAGTGGTTATGAGGAAGCGGCTGCACAGGGCATTATAAGCGGTATTAATGCTGCTGCTTATATTAAGGGTATTGAGCCTTTAATTTTAGACAGAAGTGAAGGCTATATTGGTGTGCTTATTGATGATATTATTACTAAGGAGAGCAGAGAGCCTTACAGAATGATGACATCAAGAGCTGAATACAGACTTCTTTTAAGACAGGATAATGCGGATTTAAGACTTACGGAATACGGCTATAAATACGGACTTATTTCACAGGAAAGATATGACAGATTTTTGGCTAAAAAGGCTGCTATCGAAAATGAAATTAAGAGAGTATCAAAAATTAACTTTGGTCCTACTGACGAAGTCAATTCTCTGCTTGAAAGTCTGGGAAGTTCACCTTTGTCAACAGGAGTGAATATGGGTGATATTATAAAAAGACCTGAAATTACCTATGATATGCTGGCTCCTATTGATACTGAAAGACCTGATTTAAGTGATGAAGTAAGAGAACAGGTTAATATTCAGATTAAGTATGAGGGCTATATTGCAAGGCAAATGAAACAGGTTGAGGCTTTTAAAAAGCTTGAAGCTAAGAAAATACCTGAAAATATTGACTATGATAATGTTATGGGACTAAGACTTGAGGCTACTCAAAAGTTTAAGGCCGTAAGACCTGTTAATATTGGACAGGCAAGCAGAATAAGCGGTGTAAGTCCTGCTGATGTTAATATGCTGCTTGTTTATATGAATGGGTATAGGGGATAGAAAGAAATATTATTGTGTTGGGGCTGTTGCAAAATAGGTAACTATTATGTAACAGCCCCTTTTTGAATTTATTCTTTAATATTTTCAACATACTGAATTGCCTGCTCAATTAATGTAATAGTTGCTTTTTGTGAATACAGATAATTTGTATTTACAATATCCTTTATAAAGTCATAAAAATTCCTGCAAATAGAGTATTGAGTTGTTGAAAAATATTTAAGCTGCAATTTGGTGTCATTCCAGACCGTAAATTGAAGACAGCTGTCATTTTGAACTATAAGTGAAAGGCAATCGGAAATATTAAGGTTTACAGGATTGATCGCCTGAATATTGTGGTTATTTGACTTAGCGTATTTTAAAAGACTTTTAAGTATAAAAAGACGTTCGTCTTTTTTGCAGGGTCTTGAATAGCCTTTTGGAAATTCTCGAATAACTCCTGTTTTGGCAAAATTAATAAGACTGTCCTTGTTAAATATTTGAATACTTGTAGTTATCTTTTTTAATTGAACAAGCCTTATGTTAAGAAGCTCTACAAGCTGTTCACGCATAAAAACGTCTTTTGGTATAACAGCGTTTATCATTTCTTTGGTAAAGTGCATTGAAAAGCAAGGCTCGTATTCAATGCAGAGATGAGTTTTGCAGTCGTTTTGATTTTGCACCAAGGTTTCAACAATATTTGGTACATTTGCGGCAACCTCCAAAAGCTTTTTATATTTTTGGAGCATACCATCACATAAATTATGTACCTTTTCAATTACTTTTTCATCACTTATAACCATAATTTCATTAAAGTCTGCGGAAACAAAGATTATTACATCAGACAAAGCTATAAAGTAAGGATAAGGTGTCAAATAGCTTTCATCAATTATTGAATTTACATATGTATAGTAAAATTCATAATTATCGGAATAGGACAAAGCCAGGGGTAAAATGTTTTTAAAGGTTTGAAGATTGTAATTATCGTTTGTTTCGGCAGATGTATTTAATAAATCAATAAAAAGATTGATTTTTATGTCGTTTTTATACTGCTTTATAACACTGTCAATGTATGTATTTAAAAAGGGCTTGTTCATAGGAACATAAACATAAGCCTTGGATATTTCCCTGTTCATTTCTCTTATAATAAGCCTGCTTATAATAGGCTGTATGTTAAAGCTGGTATAAATAGTACTTATATCAGAAATATTGTTTGTATTTGGGGGCGGGGGATTCAGCAATGTGCTTTCATTGCTGCCGTAGGTATAATCGGAAAAAATCTTAAGCATATCTAAAATAAGAGTATTTGCGCTGTATTTGTAATGTCCCAGTGAATACATTTGAAACAATACGGTAAGCTCGTTTTTGGCGCTTCTTGATATTGGCAGGCTTTCCATAATGGCATAAAAATGCTTGGGCTGCATTGTCCTTTTAAAATGCAGTATCATATGTAATGTGCTTTGGTTTATGCCGCTGGACTTAGCCAAGGAGTAAACCGTAATATTGTTTTCTTCTAAAATTTTTAATATTTTTTCTATAACATATTCCATAACATCACCTCTTGTTTTATAAAATTATACATTAAATTTTTGAAAATGTAAATATTAATTCAATTTACAAAAAATAGGTTATTTTGTAAATTGAGTGTGAAGTATTGAAGGTTTGGGTTGTATGGTTTAAAATTTTTGTAAGAAAATAATAAGTTTTTAATGAAGTGTATAAATAAGATCTTATTAAATTAGAAACAGTGGATTTTATATACTGTCATTAAAGAATAGGAGGTTTTTAATGTTAAAGTTATTATGTTGAACTGTTGTATATGAATGGTAATATCAACAGGAATTATGGATTTTATGTCTGCGATAGTGGGTATATGAGCTTGTGCTGATTAAATTTATTTTTACTTATTAATGGTTGAGAGGAGAAAAAATATGGGAATATCTAAGTGGAAAGCAGGAATTTGGTTTATGGCGGCGGCTAATACGATACTTGCACCAATAGGATTGATTGCATCAATATGTATGACAATTGGTAATAAGGTTGGAGGTCAGACGACACATATGATCTCACAAAATGATATTACAGAAGGGATAAGTGTAATTATAGGATATGCTTTATGTGTATTTTTAGCTGTTGTGCTCTATAAATCGGAAAAAAAGAAATGCAATAACAACAAGGCACATATGAAATTGTTTGTAAAAGTTAGATTTAAGAGTTATTTAAAAGTTTTATTTATTTTCTTTTATATTTGGTTTTGGCTTGTCGGCAAGCTGTTAGGCGTAGATAAAGCCGTAGCTATGAAAAATAGAAAATATCCCGAATATGTTGAAGGTAAGGGAAGAGAAAATTATAAGGTGCTGATGAATGCAAGCAATAAGCCTTACATATATGTGAATGGTGAAATGAGAAATTTGAGAGATATGGGTGGATATTATCAGGATGATTATGGTGAAACATACAGTTATGATTAATGGGTATTAAAATTATTGTAAGATCTTTATATTAAAGCGGAGTTTAGAAAGGTTACACTTTGCTTATAAAAATAATTATTGAAAAAATAAGGGGAAAATTAATGTGCGTTATTTAAAAATAATTATTATAAGTATATTTTGGATGATGTTTTTCTGTGAAGCTGTTGTTGTTAAAGCGGAGGTTCAATTATCATATACAGATATAAACGGTGATGGAAGTAATGATAAGATTGACGCCGCCTTATTACTTAAATATTTATCGGGTGCAACATCAGCTTCAAAATTAAATTTGTCAAATGCTGACATAAACAAAGACGGAAATATGGATATTATTGATGTTGGAGCTATACTTGCAGATGTAAATATTATAGGTTATGGGCATATCGAAGGTGTTGGTTGGCAAAATAACATAAAATCCGGAGCTACTATTGGAACTACGGGACAGGAAAAAGGATTAGAAGCTGTAAGATTAAAGTTAGCAGGAGGAATTGACGGAAGCATTGAATATTGTGCACACGTTCAGAGTGTGGGGTGGCAAAATTGGGTCAGCAATGGAAATTTGGCAGGGACTACCGGTAAAACTTTACCTATTGAAGCAATTAGAATAAGATTAAAAGGAGCTATTTCAGATACATATTCTGTTGAATACAGGACACATATTACAGGTGTAGGTTGGCTTGGTTGGTGTGCTGATGGCGAAATATCGGGAAGTGTAGGTTTAGCACAACAAGCAGAAGCTTTACAGGTAAGGCTTGTAAAAAAGGATACTTCAAGAAAATATACAAATGTATATAATGTTATGTTACCTAATTTAGCTGCAAGAGCACATATTTCGTTAAACGGTTGGCTGCCTTATGTTGGGTTAACTGATACAATAGGAACTGTAGGTGAAGGGAAAGCGTTAGAGGCTGTTCAATTAACTGTTGATTCCAAAAACAGCAACCTATTAGGGGGTATTAGATATAGAACACATATTTCTAATGTGGGCTGGCAGAATTGGGTAAATGACGGGGCGATAGCGGGAACTACGGGGCAAACGTTGCCTATAGAATGCGTGCAAATAGAGCTGACAGGAGATATGACAAAATATTATGATGTTTATTACCGTGCTCATGTTGAAGAAATAGGTTGGATGGGTTGGACAAAAAACGGAGGTATGGCAGGGACAACGGGCGGGGGAGCTCAAATGGAAGCGCTTCAGATAAAAATTGTATATAAAAATTCAACTGAAATATCACAAGGAGATGCATACAGAGTTTTAGAATCTAAGCCTACAAATACATTACTATATCCATTAAAGGGGAGTATAACAAGATCCTCAAGTGTTAAAACAAATGGATATTACTGTGATTATGTTGCTTCTTCCGGAACTGCCTTATATGCACCATCGAATGGTACGGTAGCTTTTAAGCAATGTTATGCCACATCGTATGGTAAACTTGCAAGTTATGGTAATTATATTGATTTTACATCAAGTGATGGAACGTATACAGTCAGATGTGCCCATTTAAGCGGATTTAATGGTGTAGTTCTTCAATACACTTCTTCATTGTCATATCCATGCGGTGCAAGTAAATATACATGTAAATCAATAACAATTAAAACTAAAACAGTCAAGCAAGGGGAATTAATTGGTTATACGGGAAGTACAGGTAATGCCAGCGGACCACATATGCACTTGGAAGTTAAGAAAAATGGTGTTGCAGTCAATCCTACATCTGTGTTTACAACTTGGTAAAATACTTTCGCAATTTTAATCAATAAATTTTAAATATATGTAAGGAGATATTAAATGAAGAAATGTAATAATAAAATTGGTGTTGTTTTAGTATACATGGCTGTTTTAATTTTTAACTTATTTTTTTCTGATATTTCAAGTGCAGCCACGCAACAAGAATTGCTTGTAAATATAGCTGTAAGTCAAGTTGGAATACAGGAAAGGAGCGTAGGTTCTGACGATATATTTTATAACGATTGGTATTATGGCCGCAGGGTAACAAACGGTTTTTCAGGTCAATACGCATGGTGTGCTGTTTTCGTGTCTTGGTGTGCTAATCAAGTAGGAATATCAACTGATATAATACCGAAAACAGCAAGTACTACAAATATGAAAGATGGCTTAATAAGTAGAGGGGGTACACAACATTTAAAAGGATCCGGATATACACCTCAAACCGGAGATATAATTTTCTTTGGCAGTAATGCAAGTCAACATGTAGGAATAGTTAATTATACTTCAGGGAGCACAGTTTATTATATAGATGGCAACAATGTATCAATGAGTCCGCATGGTGTACATAGCAGTAGTTGCTCGCTTTCTTATAGCAGTTTGTGGGGATTTGTTACGCCTAACTATACAAATAATGTCATTATAGATACAACACCGCCCATAAATGTAGTGGCAGATTTAGAAAGATCCAACTTTGTGATTGGAGAAAATATTACATTTTATTATGGAGCAGATAACTATACAGGAGTATTTGTTCAAATTTATT
>CABVEG010000027.1 GCA_902497185.1 uncultured Eubacteriales bacterium
AGGGAAGTCACGATGCAGTTATTAATGTTAAGGGAATTAAAACAACAGGTATTGTAATGGATGATGATAAGTGTAGTACTGCTGATGAAGTTATAAGTGCCTATGGCATTGACAAGGATAAGGAAGGATATATTGAAACAGAAAGAGATGACGGCAGCTATGCCATAAGACTTAACTTTACTGCGGAAAAGGAAGACGGCAGTATTGAAAGAATAGTAAGTGAACCTGGAGCTGACTTAAATGTAACAGATGGAAAATATAGTATAAGATTTAATATTATTAATGACCACGTTCACGGTATTGAATATTATATGTACTATTAATGGAGCGGATAATGAATATAAGAGATTACTTGAAAGATAAAAAGCTATTGTGTGACGGTGCCTTTGGTACATATTTTTCGGCTTTGGGTTTGGGAATGCTGCCTGAAAAAGCTAATATTTTAAATCCTGAAGCAGTATATAATGTTCACAGAGCTTATATTGAGGCAGGAGCAGAGCTTATAAGAACAAATACCTTTGCATCGGGCTGTAAAAATCTTGGCTGTGATAGGGAAGAGCTTAAAAAAAATATAAGAGCAGCTTATTTAATAGCCAAAAAAGCGGCTGGTGATAATGTATTTGTTGCCTGTGATATAGGACCTGAAAGTAAAGACGATTTTTATACTATTGCAGATACATTTATTGACTGCGGTGCAGAAATTATAGTCTTTGAAACCTTTGCCGATGTGTCAGAAATCATACCTGTAATTAAGCATATTAAAGAAAGAAACAGTGAGATTTTTGTAATTACTCAGTTTTGCGTAAATCAGCACGGCTATACGGAAGAGGGTATAAGTGCACTGCGTCTTCTTGAAAAATGCAATTTAGTTGATGAAATAGATGCTATGGGCTTTAACTGTGGTGTAGGTCCGGGACATTTACTTAATATATTTAAGAATTTAAGCATTGAAACAGAAATATCTTACGGCGCTGCCTAATGCAAGCTATCCTTCCGTTATTCAGGACAGAATGGTATTTCTTGATAATGAAAAATACTTTGCAGATGTTATGAAAGATATTTCAGCCTTTGCTGATATAATAGGCGGCTGCTGTGGTACTAACCCTAAGTATATTAAGACTATTGGAGAAAACGTAAGCCTTAATACAGGCTTTAAACATCATAAACTTGGAAAAGCGTTAATGAGTGTTGTGGAGGGCAAGGCAAAAAACGGAGCGTTTTTTGCAGGCAAAGAGGGAAAAAAACTTATTGCTGTTGAGCTTGACCCGCCAAAAAATCAGGATTGTACAAGCCTTATGGAAACTGCAAATTATTTAAAGACAAAAAATGTGGATGTAATTACATTTGCAGATTCTCCAAGTGGAAGAACAAGAGCAGACTCGGTACTTATGAGTATGAAGGTGGCAAGGGAAACAGGTATGAATGTTATGCCCCATATATGCTGCCGTGATAAAAATACAATAGCCATAAGCTCCCTTATATTAGGTGCTTATATTAATGATATAAGAAATTTTCTTGTTATTACAGGGGACCCTGTTCCAAGTACGGTAAGAGATAATGTAAAGGGTGTATTTAATTTTGACTCTGTAAGGCTTATGGATTTTATGAAGGAAATGAATGAAGAAAACTTTATAAATGATAAACTTTGCTATGGTGGAGCTATTAATTATGCCAGAAGAAATATTGAGCTTGAAATAGACAGAATTAATAAGAAAATTAATTCAGGTGCAGAATTTTTCCTTACACAGCCTGTGTTTGATGACAGGGATATAGAAACCCTAAAATATATTAAGTCAAGAGTGAATACTAAGATACTTGTTGGCATTATGCCTCTTGTAAGTATAAGAAATGCCATTTTTATTAAAAATGAAATAACGGGTATAACTGTTCCTGATTGGGTGGTTGACAAATTTACCCCTGATATGTCAAGGGATGAGGCTGAAAAAACAGGTATTGAAATAGCAAAGGAAGTTATGAATAAGGTTTATGACTTTGCAGACGGGTATTATTTTGTAATACCTTTTAACAGACTATCAATAGCCAGAGCATTGATTAAATAAGAGTTTTATGCTATACTTGAATAAATATGGAATTAATAAGGAGTAAGCTATGTTAAAAAAACTAAGGGTTGCTGATTTAAATGTTGAGATCGATTTAAAATATGACAGGACAATCAGACAGTCTAAGGATTATGAGGCTGATTTTGACGGCTATAATATAAATGTAAATATACCAGATGAAGAGTATGCAATATTGAAAGAAGAAACTCCTTATTTAAGTGATGAGGATGTGGAGTATATTTATACGGGAGCTGCTTTTTATGAGGCCTTGCTCCATTTCAACGGTTTTATGCTCCATTCAAGCGGAGTAGTTGTAGATGATTATGCTTATCTTTTTTCTGCCGATCCCGGAACAGGTAAGTCTACTCACACAGGTCTTTGGGTCAAGTATTTTGGAGAGGATAAGGCTAAGATTATAAATGATGATAAGCCTGCAATCAGAATGATTGATGATAAGCTCTATGTATATGGTACGCCGTGGAGTGGTAAAACTGATCAAAATATTAATATGAGAGTTCCATTAGGTGCCATAGTCTTTCTGGAAAGGTCAGATGAAAACTGGGTTAAGAAAATTGAGCCTGCCGAGGCAATACCTCTTATACTTCAGCAGACCATAAGACCTCAGGAGCAAGAGATTATGATTAAGCTTTTGGACATGCTTGATGTTGTATTAAGAAGGGTTAATCTTTACAGACTTGGCTGTAATATGTCCCGTGAGGCTGTTGAAGTAAGCTACAATAATATTAAAGCGGAGGATTATAAATATGAAAATTAAGGAAGGCTATTTGTTAAGAGAGGTTGCCGGCAGTAACATTGTAGTACCTGTTGGCAGCGGTGTTATGGATTTCAGCGGTGTTATTACATTAAATGAAGTCGGTGCTTTTATATGGCGTATTCTTGAAAAGGGGGCAACCATAGAAGAGGTTGTTGATAAAATGCTTGAGGAATATGATGTTGAAAAGTCTGTTGCCAAACAGGATGTAGAGGAATACATAGCTAGGTTAAGAGGGGCTGAGCTTATTGCAGACTAAATCAGTTGCGCTTTCTGAGATATATGGTGTTATGAAGGAAATGTTGGATAAAGGCGGAACAGTAAACTTTAATCCGAGAGGTACAAGTATGCTTCCCACACTTCATAATGACGGTGACAGAGTAGTAATTAAAAAATATGACAGCTTAAAAAAATATGATTTGCCGCTCTACTTAAGAGAAGGCGGACAATTTGTGCTCCATAGAGTTGTAAGCATTAATTCTGATGGTACTTATAATATGTGCGGTGATAATCAGTGGCATATTGAATACAATATAAGACCTGATCAAATTATAGGCACTGTAATACAGATACAGAGAGGAAGTAAAACCTTCAAAGTATCAAATCCTGTTTATTGTATTTATGTAAGAATTTGGGTCGCTATAAGACCTTTAAGACGGCTTGTTATAGGCGGCACAAGAAGAATAATAAAAATATTAAGGCAAAAAAAGTAGACTGTGGGGTAAAATCCCAACAGTCTTTTTTTAATTAATAAGCACCTTCACCTTTAAATATTGCAGGTATTGTAAGGAATAATATCTTTATATCTGTAAGAAGGCTCATTTCCTTTATGTATTTTACATCAAGCTGCATCCATTCATCAAAACCTATATTGCTTCTTCCGCTTATCTGCCAATAGCAGCTGAGTCCTGGTTTAACCTTTAATCTAAGTCTTGCAAAGTCATCATATTCTTCAACCTCTTTTGGTAATGCGGGTCTTGGTCCGATAATAGTCATATCGCCTTTTAAAATATTAAAAAGCTGCATTAGTTCATCAATACTGTACTTTCTTATAAAATGTCCTACCTTTGTAACTCTGGGGTCATCTTTGATTTTAAATACAGGACCGTCAGCTTCATTTTTTTTCTGCAGCTTTTTTAGCTTTTTTTCGGCATCGGGACACATACTTCTGAATTTATACATTTTAAATATTTTTCCGTCTTTGCCAACTCGCTCTTGGGAAAATATAGGGTTTCCCGGAGATTCAATTACTATAGCCAGAGCAGTTAGAATCATTATTGGTGATAATACTATTATAGCTATCAATGAGCATACAATATCAATTAATCTTTTTATAAATAAATATATCATAGAAGGATTTTTTATTTCGTCACTCATAATTTACCTCTTACAAAAATATTACTTTGTTGGTGTATTCGCAGCAAAGGTTTTAATTTGTTCTGCCTTTTTCTTTGCTGTTTCAACATCTGCTGAAACAAGATATTCCTTTAGCAGTGCCTCAAGTTTATCTTTACGGTCATTACAGTAAGTTGATATACCGGTACTTGCAGGATTTTTTGCTTTTCTCTGGTCGATTCTTGTGCAGGTTGTAACCATATTTACGTAAACCTGCTTTGAATAAGTTACAAAAGTCTTTTCTTCTTTTGTTTGGGCTGTGGAATCCCATACTTCCATTAGTTTATTATATGTAGCTCTTTGAAATCTGTTATTACTTGAATTACCTACGTGGTAAAGCTTAAAAGCATTTAAAATATCGTTTTTAATAAGCTTATAAGTCGCCGCACCGACGCCTTTAACAGGACTGCTGTTTAAAATTTCAGCAGCAGAGAGGGTAGTTGTTTCTGTTGGAGCTTCTGTTGTAGAAATGGCTTTTGTAGTCGTTTCTGTTGAATTTTCTGTATTTGTGGTTACTTCAGTAGTTATTTCAGTAGTTTCCTTAACTCTGCTGTTTATTGCAACCTCTTTTAAATCTGCATTCCAGCTTACATCAAAGCCAAAGCTTTCAGCCACATATCTTGCAGGTGCATATGCTCTGCCTTCAATAATAGTAGGAGCAGCATCCATTTCTACGTTTTTGTTCATTATTGATAATGTTTTCTTGCCAATTTCCATTTTTACCGTTACAGAATCTTTTTTACCTGTAATTGTCTTTGTAGTTGCATCCCAGCTAACTTCTGCACCTACACCTTCAAAAATAGCTCTGACAGGAACCATTGTTCTGCCATCAATAATTTGAGGGTCAACCTCACTATTTATAGTTTTGCCGTCTATTTTAATGCCGATACCGGCGGCGAAAGCCGGAATAATTGCCGATACAGTCAGTATAGATGAAATAAATAATGCAAAAATTGTTTTATTTTTCATTTTAACCTCCCATAATAGGTGAATGTTATTTTTTACTATAAAATTAATTCTATCACAAATAAATTTTATAATCAACAAAAACTTAAAATTTTATTAATTTGACATAAAGGGAGTTATTATTTATACTATTATATATACAAAATTTACAGGAGGACAAATATGAAAAAATTATTAACCCTATTGATATTGGCATGACTTTTGCTGCTTATACCTTTGCTCAAGATGAAATAAAACTTAACATTGACGGCAATGCTGTTGAAAGTGAAGTTGCACCTCAGATTATTGATGGCAGAACAATGGTTCCTGTCAGAGCTATTTTTGAGGGTATAGGTGCAGAAGTTAGCTGGGATGGTAAAACTAAGACAATAACAGGAGAGAGAAACGGTATAGTTGTGATAATGAAGGTTGACAGCAATATAGCCTCTGTAATGGGACGTAATATTACTATGGACTGTGGCCCCGTTATTATTGATGGCAGAACCCTTGCCCCTGCAAGATATGTGGCTGAGGCATTTGGCTGTACTGTAAGTTGGGATAATGAAAACAGAATTGTAAACATTACAACCCCTCTTACTGATGATAATGAAGAAACAACTACTATTGAAACAACAACGGAAACAACTACTGTTACAACTTTTGAAACTACTACAAATCCTATGTATAACTATAACATATTTTATAAACCGGGAACCTACAAAGCGGGAACGGATATACCTGCAGGTGAATATGTAGTGTTTGCAAATCCTGAAGCTATAGGTTATTTATATAAGTATGCCTTAGATGGCAATGTTGGCAGTTCGGGAAAAAGAACTTTATACAGAAAGTATTTTGATTATTGTGATGTTGTAAAGCTTGATGATGGTAATTGCTTGGACATATCCAATGCCTATGCAATTCCCGGTGATTATGTAACACTTAATACTAACCATAATGGAACTTATAGAGCAGGAAAAGACATAAAAACAGGACATCTTACATTTAAACTTAGCTCTGAGCTGAAGTCAGGTTATGTAGACGTTGGTATGCCTGATGAAAATACTGCCGACAGAACTATTGTTTATCTTAATGAGGAACATAACTCAACTGTAATTAATGTTACATCAGGTATGTATGTTAGGGTTTACGGATGTGATATTTTAGACGAAAAGCTAAATAATATTTATGTATTTAAGCCTGTCACAGAAAACAATAATCATACAGATTCAAAATTAAAGTTTGAGGATATTACGCCTCAGGTTAAAAAGACTGTTGATGAGTTCCTTACTTCTCTTGTTAATGACATAAGTCCTAAAACATTAAAGAGCACAAAATATACAGACAGTTATTATAAGAAAACTGTGGAGAGCTGGAACTCTATGATAAAAACAAGTGCTGACAGAAAATATATTGAATCAGCTAAAACTATTTACAGCAATATAAATGAATATGCTAAAGGTACTAATATTAGCATAGCTTATTCTGCTACAATCAGAATGAACGGTAAGGATATTTCCGGAAAGGAATATAGAGATATTCTTGATGGCGAAAAGAATTTGATGACTGATATTGTAAAGAAGTTTAAGAATGGCACAACTTTTATGGAAGTGGAAGTTGCAGGTACTAATTTAAAAAATTACAGATATTGTGTGCCTAGATTAACAGGCTCAAAGGTAAATTAATTTTAAGAGCTGTCTGCATTAAAATGCACCTCCAAATGCTAAACTTATGTCTAACATTTGGGGTGCACTTCATTAGCGGACAGCTTTTTTAGTGAAAATTACGGATGATATAAAGGCAACAACAGGTACTGTATATATTATAGCCATACTGCCTGCAACACCCTGTATTATTTCTATGCCTATTTTTAAAAGATTTATTGTATAAATATAAGGATAGTTATAGGCATACAATGTAACAATAGTGTTTACGGATGTTCCTGCAAAAGCAAGTATAAGTGTATTTGACATAGTGCCCATGGCATCCTTGCCTACATTCATACCTGATTTAAAAAGCTCTTTTTTAGTTAGTTTATTATTTTGTCTGTAAATTTCCTCACAGGCAGAGGCTACAGTCATAGCTACATCCATAACAGCTCCCAAAGAAGCAATAAGTATACCTGAAAAAAGTAATTCTCCGGGTTTTATTGAAGTATTTTGGGCAATGAAAAGCAGCTCATCTATTTCAGATACATTGTAGCCCGATATATCTGTCATTTTACAGAAAACAAAAGCAAATAAGCCTGAAAGGACAACTCCCGTAACTGTTCCCACAATGGCTATAAATGCCTTATATGTTTTGCCTCCTACAAGAAGTAGGGTTACGGCTGTAGTAGCTGCTGATGCCAAAACTGATGCCAGAAATGGAGATATGCCTCGGTATACCATAGGCAGATACACAAAAAATATCATAATAAATGTAAATATAAGTCCCAGTATAGCTAAAATACCTTTTTTCCCTCCTATGACATAAAGACTTAAAAAGAACATACCTATTATTATGTAAATAGGGAGAGCTCTGTAATATCCCGTTACATTTACCGTGTAGTATCCATTGTGCTCATTTACACTAACCATAACCTTCATTCCAACCTTACAGTCTGCTCCGTATAAATATGCTGAGTTACTCTTTGCCTCAAACTCTTTTCCTTTGTGATCGCCTTTTAATATTTTTATCATTACCTCCTGCTGTCCTACTCTTGTGCCGTTTTCAATTAAGTTGTCCTTTATTATATTTGTAACAACACCAACCTCATATGTTTTTCCCTCACTGTTTACAAGGGGTACAAATTCAATATCATTAAGCTTTATTATTCCTGCCAGTAATACTAATACAATTACTGCAAAACTGATTTTTTTAAACATATTTTTCATCCTTTTTAACTAAAATTTATTTTCAAAACTATTATAAAATTAAAAAAGCTAAAGTCAATAGACTTTACTGAATTTGAAATAACATTTTACAAATATCAGATAGAACTATTTTTTTTAATGGGTATAATAGTGTTCGTATATGAAATTTATTTTAGGAGGAAAACAAAAAATGAGGAAAAAAATTTCATTGTTATTATCATCTGTTTTATTGTTAAGCTCTATAGCATGGGGCGCTGACAATGACGGATGGACAGAAGCGCCTTCAACAGGAGCTGCAGAAAACGGTGCTTGGGAGGAATGGTGTTCCCAGTGGGAAAATATCAAAAATGACAGGGAAAAGATTTCCCTTACTCCGGGTGCCAATGAAACAGAATTAAACTTTGCATGGTATTCTGATTCAACCTTACAGACGCCTGAATTCAGATGGTATGAAGATGATGCTTTATCACCTGCAGGTGCAGTTGCGGTAACTCAGACAGATGCTGTCCCGGGATATGTGAGCAATAAGGTAACTGTCACAGGCATTAAGCCTGATACCACATATTACTACAGCTATACAAAGGATGGTAAATGGACAGCTCCTGCTGAATATAAGTCAGCAGCATCAGAAAATGATTTCAGCTTTGTATTCTTTGGTGATCCTCAGATAGGTTCATCACTTGAAAATGTAGCAGAAAATGCAGGTAGTGGTGAGCTTACTGAATTGGGACAGGACAGAGCCGTAAGAAATGACAGCTTTAACTGGAACAATACTCTTGAAAAGGCTATGGAGCTTAATCCTGATACAGCCTTTATGGTGTCAGCAGGTGATCAAATTCAGACAAGGGATAAGAAAAATGCCGATACATCACATTCAACCTTTGTAAAGAACGAAATTGAGTATACAGGCTATTTATCACCTGAAATTTTAAAGAGTGTGCCTGTAGCAACAACAATAGGCAATCACGATGCTTTAAGTTCAAACTATTCATATCATTTCAACAATCCAAATGCAAGTGATATTGGAGCTACCTATGCAGGCGGTGACTATTATTTCAGCTATGGCAATGCATTATTTATTATGATTAATACTAACAATACTAATGTAGCTGAACACGCAACCTTTGTTAAAAAGGCATGTGAATCTGATGAAAATGCACAATGGAAAGTAGTTACATTGCATCAGGATATTTATGGTTCAGGTGAACATTCAAATGAGCCTGAAATTATGGAATTAAGATACGGACTTGCTCCCGTGTTTGAGGAAAACGACATCGACGTTGTGCTTACAGGTCATGACCATACATATAGTCGTTCTTATATGATGAATACAAGCGCAAAGAATGAAGATAAGTTTATAAGTCAGGATGACTTTGATGCTTACATTGACGGTGATAAGGAGATTGACTCAACTTATAATGATTACCTTACATCTATTGAGGATGCAGAATATATTGCTGAAACAGATAAGGAAAAGGTAACAAATCCCAAAGGTATACTTTATTTGACGGCAAACTCTGCATCAGGAAGTAAGTATTATGACCTTGTTGAGCATCAGCAGGCATATATTGCAGCAAGATGGCAGGAGGATGTGCCTACATTTTCAATGATTGATGTATCAAACAATGAGTTTACAATAAACACTTACAGAACAGATACAATGGAGAAAATTGACAATGAGTTTACCATTGTTAAGGATGATACAATTAAGGATGATACCGACAAGAATGGCTTTGATGCTGAGGATTTAGGTCTTACACCGGGTAAAACCGAAAAGGATATTAATCTGGCTTGGTACAGTAATAAGAGCAGCGGAGAAAAATCACTTGTCAGATTCAAGTCAGGGGGTAAGGTTATAAATGCTGAGGGTACAGTTAAAGAGGTTAAGGGCACTTATGCAGACGGTGACTCTGTTTCAGCAGGGGTAATGCTTACGGGGAAATTAAGCCATAAGGTATCTGTTGAAGGTCTTGAAGGTGGTACTGAATATACCTATCAGGTGTCAAATGACGGCATAAACTGGAGCAAGGCATATGATTACAGCATACCTGAGGAGGGTGATTTTAAGTTTGCCTTTGTAGCAGACCCACAGCTTAAGGAAGGTCAGTCAGATCAGAGCAATCCTGACATTACTCTTGAAGAAAGCTGGAAGAATACTGTAAATAATATTGAAGAAAAGGGTGCAGACTTTATTGCAAGTGCAGGCGACCAAATAGAAGGTAAAAAAATTGATGATGCATATAAGACAAATGAAAAGGAATACAGTTCATTTTTTGCTCCCGAGGAGCTTAAATCAATTCCTTATGCAGCTGTAGTAGGTAATCACGATATAAACTATGGTTTCCAGTATCACTTTAATTTACCTAATGAACAGCCCTATGCAATGATTGAAAACTTTAAGAATGTTAAGGATGAGGAAAGAAAAATAAGTGAATCTGCGGGAAATTACTACTATAGCTATAACGATGCACTCTTTGTAGTTTTGAATGATTCGGGATACCCATGTGACAGCCCTGAAAATTATGAATCAGGCTTACCTGTAGCTAAGCAGTATATTGATGAGTTTGATAAAACTCTTAAAAAGGCTGTTGAAGAAAACCCTGATTATAAGTGGCTATTTGTGCAGCACCATAAGTCAACCCGTACAGCGGCTCAGCATACCTGTGATTTTGATGTACAGTCATTTGTGGAAGCAGGCTTTGAAAAGCTTATGGATAAGTATGATGTAGACTTTGTATTTGCAGGTCATGACCATGTTTATACTAAGAGTTATGTATTAAAGGATGGTGTGATTACTAATGAGGATGCTAAAAATTTAACTAATCCTGACGGTACAGTTTATTTTACGGGAAATACTGCAAGCGGTAAAGAATATTATGATGTTTTTTCTGCTAAGGCAAAGAATAATGAAAATTATCCTACACTTGTAAACGGCTTAAAGGGCAGTGAAGCATTTAAAAACGGTAATCTTCCTTTTGGTATTGCTGAGGCAATACAGAATAAAAAGGCTGCTTATTATATGGTTGATGTAACAGATAACAGGGTAGAAATCAAGGCTTATAACAATGATTCTGATATAGCATACGATTCTCTTGTTGTTATAAAGAATGATGATGAAATAACAGAAACAACAACTGTTGAAAATAATACGGAAGCTACAACATTAACTGTTGACTCAACTACTGAAACAACAACCAGAAGAGCAACTTCAGGAAATGGCGGCGGCGGTCACGGTGCATCTACTCTCTTTGTTGGTAAAAAGACAACCACAACTACAGAAACCACTACGGAAGTAACAACAAATACAGCTATTGATAAGATTACCGAAGCTACTACAGCAGCACAGATTGATGTAAAGGTAGCTGTTGGAAGTAATAATGTTTCAATTAACGGCAGTGAAGTAGAAATGGATGCAGCTCCATATATACAGAGCTCAAGTAATTCAACAATGGTGCCATTAAGATTTGTAGCACTTGCCGTAAGCAATGGTGATATTAAAAACTCTGACAGTGCGGATAACATTAAGTGGAATGGAG